>CAYGPQ010000077.1:0-21229 GCA_964351775.1 uncultured Kordia sp.
TATTTTTTAACCAAAGCGATCTATTTTGACAAACCGAGCGAATCCAATTGGTTTGTAGCGTATCATCAAGATTTAAGCATTTCGGTTGACCGAAAAGTTGACGTTTTAAACTATAAAAATTGGACCTTTAAAAAAGGGCAATATGGTGTGCAACCGCCGTTGGAGATTTTAGAAAATATTGTCACGATTCGAGTACATTTAGACAAAACAGAAAAAGAAAATGGTGCTTTAAAAGTCGTTCCCACATCACATTTAAAAGGAATTTACAGACCTGAAACCATCGATTGGGATACAGAAACCGAACATATTTGCGAAGTTAAAAAAGGCGGCGTCATGCTCATGAAACCCTTAACATTACATGCTTCTGAACGCACAACCAATCATAAACAACGTCGCGTGCTGCATTTGGAGTTTAGTACAAAACAACTAGCAAAACCGTTAAATTGGTTAGAGCTAGATATCTTTTAAAACATTCAAATGTTAATTTACATTCGCAGTTAGAAGTAATTTCTTATATTGCAACTACCCAACCATATATTAATAGCCTACTATGAAATTCAAAAGTCTCCTGCTTGCCCTGCTGGTTACACTTTGTATTAGCTGTGAAGCAACGCATAAACCACACTATGACTCGCATATTGCCGAAAATCACACCGATACTATATTTCCGATTCCGACTGGACTTATCAATGATTTTGATAATATTTTATCAAACGAACAAGAAACCATTCTACTAAATTTAGTAAAACAACACGAAGCTGAAACTAGCAATCAAATTGCCATTGTAACGCTCACTTCGATACAAGAATATAGCGGTTTGGAAGAATATTCGTTGGACTTAGCCAATAATTGGGGCGTAGGTCAAAAAGATAAAGATAATGGCGTTTTAATAGCGATCTACATGAAAGACCGTAGAATTTGGATTCAAAATGGAAATGGTGTCATGGCAAAATTAACCGATGATGAAACGCTTCAAATCATTAAAAAAATAATCGTACCTGAGTTTAAAAAAGACGACTATTTTACGGGTTTCCAAAAAGGTGTCGAAGCCATTATTGAAGAGTTGAAGTAATCATGAAGAAATTATTGATCTACACTATCACATTACTTTTACTTACTGCTTGCGCAAAAAAAGTTGTCAAATGTGCTTTAGTGGGAGAAACAATGAACACCCAAAAATTACGAAGTAAGATTACATTTAATAAAAATAGAATCATTGCAGACACAATTATTGTCTATGTTTCTGGAATGATAAAAGGAAGCTATCTCAACGAACGTGATACAATTACCGATGCTTTGGGGTTTGCAAATTTTAGCATGACCGATGTAAAAACGGGTAAAGTTTTTGGCACAGTCACTGAAGAAGATGGAAGTTATCATTTGACAATTCCTGCCGGTATGTATCAACTAGAAGTTCAATTTATTGGTTACAATCGAGTGATTGTGAACGATATTCAACTTGGAACTGGTGAAATTTTCAATTTATCAGCACATCTAGGAATAGGCATTGACAGAGAATATTTTGAAATACAAAATCATCGTGCTACTAGAGAACTAATCCGAAAAACAAACTAATCCTTCATCTTCGCAACACTATCTTCTGCTAAAATTTCATTGGTTTCTGCCTGAACTTTTTTGAGAACTTCCTGTAAATCGGCAGTCGTGTCAATTTCGTCGTCAGCAATCATATTCAATAAAGCTTTGTCTTGGGCACGCCCAATTTCCATCGCTTTGCTATATGGAATGTCTTCATTAAATGTAACCATTGAATATTTAGAAAAATAGTCCTCTGGGAAGTTTTTCTCCAAATCCATTTCTAATTTTCGCTTTTCTTTAAAAATCGGATTCGCTACATGATCACGCATTTCGTAATAATTATCAATGGCTAAATCCGCAATGGCATCTGTATCTTTTTTACGGGCTTTTTCATAGACTTTAAACACTTTTTCCCAATCGCCTTCATGCTGATCTAATACTTCATTAAAAACCACCACATCTTCAAAGGAAGCGTTCATACCTTGTCCATAAAACGGAACAATGGCGTGCGCTGCATCGCCCATTAATAGCGTATTGTTTTTATACGACCATGGCGAACATTTTACGGTTCCTAAAGGTGCTGTTGGGTTTTCAAAGTATTCGGTGGTCAAGTTTGGAATTAATGGTAATAAATCTGGAAATTCCTTTTCAAAGAACTCTTGTACACGCTCTTTTGTGGTGAGATTGTTGAAATTAAATTCACCTTCATCGTAGGATAAAAACAAAGTTACCGTGAAACTTCCATCTAAATTCGGCAAAGCAATAATCATAAAATCACCTCTTGGCCAAATATGCAAAGCATTTTTTTCGGTTCGAAATCCGCCAGTTTCCGTAGCTAGAATGCTCAATTCTTTGTATCCGTGATTGAGGTAATTCTGCGAGTAGCTGAATAAAAATTTACGCTCTAAATAATAACTTTTACGTAAAATAGAACCCGCGCCATCTGTTCCAATAATGACATCGGCTTTGATTTCGAGTTCTTTTTTTGTTTCGTAACAATAGAAACTTGCGATATTTTCTTCGATATCAATCGCCGTACATTTTTTGTTGAATACAATATCAACCGCTTCATGTTCTTCGGCTTCCGTGAGTAATAACGCGTTGAGATCGCCTCTGGAAATGGAGTTGATGTATTCGTTTTCACGACCTGAATAGTTCGACATAAACGTATTTCCTGCTACATCATGTACCAAACGTCCGTGCATTGGAATACATAATGGCATAACTTTCTCTGCAATTCCAACCATTTTCATGGCTTTGATTCCTCTGTCTGAAAATGCTAAATTGATCGATCTTCCCGCAGAAATATCTACTTTTCGTAAGTCAGGACGACTTTCCATCACCGTTACTTTATACCCGCGTTGCCCTAAACGCAATGCTAAAAGTGAACCGCACAATCCTGCGCCAACAATGAGTATATTTTCTTTTTTGTTCATGTTATAAGCATTTTTTTAGTTCATCTACCATACGGTACACATCTTCAAAAGTATTGTATAATGGAACTGGCGCACAGCGAATTACGTCGGGTTCGCGCCAATCGGAAATGATATGTTTGTCCATCAATTTTTGATGTAATGATTTGTCCGCATTTTTAACTTGAATCGATAGTTGACAACCGCGTTCTGCAGAATTTGAAGGCGTAATGATTTTGATGCGATCGGTTTTTATTTCGTTGATTAAATATTCAAAATAATCGGTCAATTTCTGTGATTTTTCGCGTAAAGCGTCCATACCAACTTCATTGAACATATCTAGCGACGCTTTGATAGCTGCCATCGACAATATAGGCGGATTGCTCAACTGCCAACTTTCCGCACCTGGAATTGGATTGAAGTCGTATCGCATGTTAAAACGTGTACTCTTGTCGTGTCCCCACCAACCTGTAAATCGGTTCAATTCTTTGTTATGCGCATGTCGTTCGTGGACGAATAATCCGGCTAAACTTCCTGGACCAGAATTTAAGTATTTGTACGTACACCAAGCAGCAAAATCTACCCCTGAATCGTGTAAATTGGGTTGAATGTTTCCTGCGCCATGTGCCAAATCGATTCCGACCATGGCACCTTTTGCGTGACCGAGTTCTGCTATTTTTTTGATATCTAGGTATTGTCCTGTGTAATAGTTTACGCCACCAATCATCAATAAGGCGATTTCGTCACCTTGTGTTTCCAACATCGTTTCCAAGTCTTCCATACGAAGTAATTCTTCGCCAGCTCTAGGTTTCCATTCTAACATTGCTTCTTTTGGATCGAATCCATGAAATTTTAGCTGTGATTCTACCGCGTATCGATCAGATGGAAATGCGTCACTTTCAATGACAATTTTGTATTTCGTTTTGGTAGGTTGATAGAAAGAAACCATCAATAAGTGCAAATTCGTCGTTAAGGTATTCATAATCACGACTTCAATGGGCTTCGCCCCTACTATTTTCGCCATGTTTTCGGTGAGGAATTCATGGTATGGCATCCAAGGATTTTTAGCATCAAAATGTCCTTCTACGCCTAAGTTTGCCCAATCATTGAGTTCTTGCTGAATGTATTCTTGGGTAACTTTTGGTTGCAATCCGAGTGAATTTCCACAGAAATAGATCCATTCGTTGCCAGCGGCATCTTTCGGAATGTGAAATTTGGTTCGGTAACTTTTTAGAGGATCTGTTGCGTCTTGAGCTTTTGCGTACGCTAATGTATTTTGAAACATATTGAATGCTATTTTTACCAAAAATACGGATTAGATTGTTTTAAAAAAAACACAATTACATTCAGTTTTATTTTAATATAAAAAGAAACTTTATGAAAACAGAAAAGTCGAAAGAAAAAATCTTCCGACTATGACTGAACCAAAGTTCGTAATTGAATTAGCGATCTACATTACACCAACATGCTGTATGATCTCTTGTTCCGCAATCAATGTCTCGTGTTGGACAATAAGCCCAATAAGAAGTAAAGGTATTAGCACCTCCTTTATTAGCTTCTGATTGAATGTTGGAAATTGATTTTTTATTCAGCTTTAGAGATTTAAGATTTTGTTTTTTCATAATAGAATTTAATTAATATGGCTTAAAATTTATATGGAAATATGCAATTAGTAGTTATTATGATTAGCCATCACAAACCACACAAGAATAGTAACATGTTTCCATGCTTACGGGTTCACATTTTAGAGATGGTTCGCATGTCATGGTATTACATTCTGCTCGAAGCCAAGTTATTTTTCCTCCTTTAATTTCTATTATATTGAAATTAGAAATCGTGTTTCTTTTAAGTGATAATGTTTTAATGTTTAATTTTTTCATTATTTAAAAATTTAGTTCGTTTTTTTAAGTGTTTAGGTTGGTTCTTTAGCTTCGAGTACTCGTATTTGCTCCTTGAGGTGTGGAATTGTGTCTAGTGTCATTATCAGTGCCCACAAGATCACTTCCATCATCAGGATCTTCTGGTGGATCATTGTCATCATTTGGGTCTGTAATTCCTCCAACAACTTGAAAAGTGAGCTGTTTTGGAACTGCATAGTTTGTGATGCGCTTTCCGAATGTTTTAAAATTCTGTTTTTTCATATTTAATATTGTTTTGTTTGTTATCATAAAAGTATATATCTAAACAAAGAAGATGCTTGATTTTAAAAACTTCGTGATGAACAGCTATATAAATAGTGATAAACGAAAAATGACGTGTGATAAAGAACAATTATTAGGGATGAACTGATTTTGTTTAAAAGAATAAGATTACTCATTCATTTATGCAAGAGTTGATTTCAGGCTATTTTTCATCATTAATACTCACATATTCACGCTTGACAGGTAGCGTTTTAAAAATCTAAAAGCTGATTGAATATTCGTAAATTAAAGAGAATAGTTGTTTGTTAAAGTCATTGAAATTGATGTAATACAAAAAGCACTTCACAAGTGTGAAGTGCTTTTTTAAACTAACTAACCAACCAAAATGTAACACAACTCTTTTATTTCGAGTAACCAGCTCTGTATAATTTCTACATCGTGTTACACCTAAATATATTTCAACTTCCGTGCCAAAACATTTTTTTTAGCCTTAAATAATATTAGCTTTTTTGAATGAACTCGTTTAAACTTTATAAAAGCAGAAAAGTTGGAAGAAAGAATCTTCCAACTTTAACTACTGGACTAAAGTCCCCTTTTATTCTAATAAGCATTAGAATCACTAGAACTAACTATTACTTTTGATATTTTGATATGTGTTGCTTTGTAACGAGCATAAATACTGCCTTTACCTAATTTTTACTTAGTAACTCTAAATACTGCTTTTTCTCCTTCATTGTTTGATATTTGAATAAAATATAATCCCGCTACACCAGATAGGTTAAACGTAATTTTATTGGTTACATTAGATTTGAATGAAGAAACGGTCTGCCCTAAAATATTTACAATGTTGATGTTTATAGTAGGATAGTGTTCATCTAATTGAATTGTTATTTCTCCGCTTATTTGGTTTTGAAAGACATTGATTTTATTACTAAAATTGGTTTCTTGAGTACTTAGTGTTCCAGCTCCGAAAATTCTAGAGATTCCAGAATGGTTTCCGTTTACAACACCTCTTGGACTACCGATTATTAAAGCACTCGCATCAGCGTTGAAATCTATTGAAGCGCCAAATCGTTCTCCATCTTCAATTCCAATAATATCAGCACCTGATTGTGACCAAGTAGTGCCAATGAGTTGATATACTTTAACACTGCCTTCATAGTGTCCAAATGTTCCTGATCCAATGTTACTTGAGCCTCCAATAGCAAGCGTATTTCCATCATCACTTAGCGTTACCGCGATATGATAGTATGTGCCACCTATTGTATTGCCATCTATAAATCCTCCTAACGGAACCCAAGAACCTCCTTGATTTTCGTACACTCGTGTTTGTCCACTATCAGAATTGACATAAGGAGCGCCAATAGCTATCCTAGCTCCATTGGCGCTTATACTGATTGATTGTCCTGAAGATTCATTGTCTTCTATTCCAATAATATCGCTTCCAATTTGAGTCCATACATTAGATATATTTTGATATATCCTAGTAACACCTTTTCCATCTATTGCAGCAGGAGCGCTCACAGCAAGAATGTTGCCATTGGAACTTAATGTAACAACACTACCAAATGCTCCAAATTCATCAATTCCATTTATAGCATTTCCTATGGGTGTCCATACACCAGAACTATTTTGATACACCTTCACTTGACCAACAACTCCTAAGTTAGTAATTACTCCAGAAGCTCCTATTGCTAGCGTAGTTCCATCAGCACTTAAACTTACAGACTCACCAAAAGCATCACCTGAACTATTCCCGTCTATGTCACTACCAATTTGCATCCATACATTAGCATTGTTTTGATAGACTCTAACATGCCCAGAATTAGTACCTCCATCATCATTTTCTGGTGCTCCTATAGCAATTATAGTGCCTGCAGCATTTAGACTTATTGCTAATCCTGAGTTATCATTAGCAGCTTCGCCGTCAATATCATTCCCTATTTGCGTCCATGCGTTAGATATATATTGAAATATTCTAACAGCACCAGCGTTACTAGCATTTCCATCGTTTAAGTTTGCTCCAACTGCGATGATGTTTCCAACAGCATTCATCGCTACAGCAGTGCCAAATCTATCGCCTATACTTTCTGAATTTATATCACTTCCTATTTGCGGCCATTGTGCAAAACTCAGAAAAGGGAATAGTAAAAAAAGTATTGTTTTTTTCATGAATAGATTATTTTTTGTAAGTCTACAATTTGAAGCTAAATAAAAACATTATAGCCTGAAAACCCTTTTGTGATATAGGTTTGTGATGAACAACATCGAATTAGTGCTAAACAACAATACGAGATTTCTTTTTTTTATCGAAATTTATAACTCAAATTATAGTAGTGGAAATTGATTAGAAAGTTATCCAATTGTTCATTGCACATTTAACCTTATTTATTACTTAAATTCATGAAATATTATTTTTGGCACCTACTATTATTGATAGGCTTTACTTCAAATGCGCAAGAATTTAATTTTAAAGACTATGGTGCTAACCAGGGTTTGCCTAGCTCTCAAGTGTATGACATGTATCAATCAGAAAATGGACATATATGGTTTGCCACAGATAGAGGTTTAGCCACTTATAATGGATATGAATTTGAATCTTTTGGATTAGAAAACGGATTGCCCGGAAATGTGATATTAAATATATTTCCTCAAGAAAATAATGAAATTTGGTTTGCAACTATTGACAATAAAGTTTTTAGTTATAACCAAGAATTGCATGAATTTCAAATATATCCCTATAATACTAAGATTCAAGAGCAACTTAAATTGACTAGTAAGTGGATAGAGAGTATTTATTTAGATAGTGATCGTAACGTACATTTAGCTTTTACAGGAGGAGAAACCGTAAATCAATTGGTCATATCTAATGAAGGTACTTTATTAGAAGTCAAGGAAGATAGCGTAAATGAACAAGGCTCTAATATATATATTAATTATAACGTGAACGCATCTGATATTCCGTATGTGTATTTTGATAATTCTCCATTAAATAGCACAGAAGGTTTTTCAGTTAAAGTCACAAACTACACAGTTTTAAAAGCTGTTTATCTAAAAACGAAAAACGTTTGTGCTTTTATTCTAAGGGATTCTGTTATTATAGTAAATAGAAAAGGGGAAATTATTAATAAAATAACAACAAAAAATAGACCTTTAAATATTGCTGCCATCGATGAATCACACATTATGATTGGTTATAATTACGGAGGAGCTACAATTATTGATTCTTCTGGAAATATTATAACTAATTATTTAAAAGATAAATCTGTAACTAATATCCTAAAAGATCATCAAGGAAACTATTGGTTTTCAACACATAATTCGGGTGTGTTTTATTTGAAAGATTTGAATGTCTTAAAATTTTCAACCAATGAAAACTCATCAGTTAATTCACTTATCAAAAATATTGACGATGAATTATATGTTGGGTATGACAATGGAAATATTATAAAGATTGACATCGAAAAAAAATCTTCACCCTTCTTTAAACATAAAAATAAAGATACGCGCGCAACATTAGGATATTTTACAAAGAAACAACGGCTATATTATAGCAGTTCAAGTAGTTCATATGTAAAAGAAAAAGATAATACGCTAGAATTAAATACTCCTTTCATTCGTAAAATTTCTGAAGAACAAAAAGAAGGGATCATCTTTAGTCATGAATATGGAATTTCGCTTTATCCAGCAACGGAACGAAATGTTTTTATAAGAACAAGTGTAGGAGTTAGAGATGCCTGTTATTGGAATGGAGCTAAAGTTATAGCTACAGACTTTGGTCTTTATTATCTTAAAAATGATCGTCTTGAAAAAGTAAAAAAAGATGATGCTTTACTAAATATTAGAGTTGATGATATTGATGTAAATACATGGAACAATAAGCTATATCTAGGAACTATAGGGAAAGGACTAGTTATTTTTGACGGAGAGAATAAAGTCAATATTACCAAATCGGATGGGCTATTGAGTAATATAATCAACGAAGTTTATATACAAGACGAACACACAGTATGGCTCGCAACGAATGGTGGTGTTAATAAAATCAAATTTAACAACGATGGAACTGTTTATAAAATTAAGAGTTTAAACAACACTAATGGTCTTATTACTAATGAAGTGGAAGACATTGAAATTGTAAAAAACACTGTTTGGATTGGTACAAAAAAAGGATTGGTATACGTGCCAATAAGTTTTTTTGAAGGAGAAGAAAAAACGGAAGAAGAACATTTTCTTAAAATTAAAGAAGTTAGCGTAAATGAAAATGCTACTAAACTAATTGATTTAAACACATTATCTTATGAAGATAATTATATCCAATTTACAGTAGAAGGAATTTCTTTTAAAGAAGGAGAAAACATCAATTATTATTATTCACTAGAAGGATTGAATGATCTCTGGTATGAAACTAAAAGTAGAAAAATTCGATTCCCTTCACTTCCTCCCGGCAATTATACGTTTAAGGTTTCTACTTGTTCTAAAAAAGAGAGCTGTAGTAAACATATTATTGAACAATCATTTTCAATACGTCCTCCGTTTTGGCGAACGTGGTGGTTTAGATCGCTACTAATACTCGTATTTGGTGTAATTATTTACCTCTTTTTTAAAATTAGAATACTTAGCTATAACCGAAATGTTACTGGAGAACTTATGCGTCTAATCATAAAACGTTTTACAAAAAAAGAGCATTATATATATTTTCGAGAGGCTGGACAAGATGTTAAAATAAAATCTAAAGAAATTATATATATAAAATCTTCAGGAAACTACGTAGATGTAACTACACTTAATGAGCAATATACCATCCGAGAAAAGCTAGGTGAATTTACATCTCTTACACCAGATTCCTTAGAATACTTAAGAGTGCATCGAATGTTTATTGTTCGAATTGATAATATCCGTTCAAAATCAAGGCATAAAATTGTGATGTTGAATGGCGAAGAAATTCCTGTTGGCAGAACCTATATAAGTGAGTTGGATAAAATTCTATAATAAAAACACGCTTAGGAATAAAAACAACAGAATCAACTTTATTCCTAAGAGTGTCATTTTTTTATTTATAGCCAATAAATCCTTCTTTTCCTTCGATAGTTTGCGCTACATATTTTTTGAATGCTTCATATTCTTCTGGAAGAATTAAATTTCCTTTATCAACATTAGCTTCTACTTTGATGTCTAAACGATTGTCATTTTTTAATTCGTACGACATTTTATAGGAATGTCCTTTGTAGGTTAACGCGATGTTTTCAGGATATTCAATGAATTTTTTTCCTTCCGGAATGTACACTTGATATTCTGTGATGTATTTATCTACATTTTCATATTGAAAGTACTCAATTGGGTAACTTCTACTTTCAAAATTAATGATACTACTGTTATAAGCATTTGAAATATTTGGTAATTGGAATACGCTGATAGAGCCTATTTTTTTTGCTTTTTCTTCCAGCGTAGCAACCGTTCTAAATTTGAATACCTGACTGTCTTTTTGGGCAGTAATATCCGTGATGGTATCAATGGTTATATTTCCGCCAATTCTGCCTATTAAGTCGTCTTGCAAATCGTTTTTCATTAAATCATAACTACGATTTGTCAACGTGCCCGAATAGAAAGAAACAATTTCACCTTCTAAAGAAGTGACTGCATCTAAGGTTTGTTTGTCAGCTTCAATCGTAACTTTTACGGTGTTTTGATACACACTTGGCGTTCTTTTTACATTTTTCAATTTCATCAAATCATACTTTTTAGTCGTACTCGCATCATACGGAATTTTCAATGCGGTTGCGCCTTGCAAACTTACTGGCAATGCTTTGAATGGAAGATTTTTGTCTGTCAGTTCTAGAAATTGCGATTGTCCATTGAGTTTGACTTCTGCAATACAGTGATTGAAATCTTGACTTGGCAATACCAACGCGTTTTGTCCGTAATCTGACGTTAGGATTAAGACCAAATTGGTGTCAAGTTTTGCTTTTTTAGCTAAGGCAACAAATAAGGTGGAAAAATCTTTGCAATCGCCTAATTTTGTCTTGATGGTTTTAGACGGTTTTTGTGGAATGAATCCACTTTGTCTGAAACTTACATAGCTGTAATTTAAGTTGCTTGTGATATAGTAATAGATTCGTTTTGCGCGCTCTTCTTCTGAAATTTTCGTGATATCTTTTTCTGGAAATAATTCTTTGAATACTTCTTCTACCGTAGTGTTCACGTCTATTTGCGTTCGTACCAAGTCCGAATACCATGTTGCAATATCGTCCCAAGATTTAATCGTGCTTATGTGTAAATATCGCGCTAAATCAACTTCTTGTGGCATATAGTATTCTTGTTCTGGAAGTACTTCGTCAGTGATTAAATCCCAAGAATATAAAGTATAATCACCTTTTGCTTCTTTGGTGTGTTTTAGTTCTCCATTGACAATTTTGAATAATAATTCTTGTTCTTTTGGAATCAAGATGCTGTAATTTGATTTTGTACATGGCACAAAAGAGTCGAACTGAAAAGAATCTGTATAATCTTTATAAAACCTACCATTTCCACTAAAATTGATTTCGTAATCTAAGTGAATCACATCGCCTATTTCCAATCCGTTGAACACCATATTGGAGTATTGACTGTCTGCTGGCACCACAGAACCATCTTTTTTTACAATTTCAGATTTGATGATACTGTAACTTCCCGATAATCCTAAGTTGTATTCTTTGAAGGTGTTGACACCTTCTTCCGCCGTGATTTCATACAGAGAGGTAAAACGTGATTTTCCGCCACCTTCTTTAAATAACACCACATCTTTATCATCGAGTAAGATGGTATAACCGTATCTACTTTCTTTGATTTTCCCTCGTTCGTTTGCGATATAATCATTGATTTTTGGCTCGTGTAATTCTTCTAAGAAATCTTTTTGATTTAAAATATCTTGAATTTTTTTACGCAACGACGAGTTTTCCATATTGTGCAATAAAGAAGCTTTGTACGCCGCAACGGCTTTGTCTTTTTCGCCAAGCTTGATATACACATCACCTTCATATCGGTCTGCTAAAAACGAGTATGGGAAGTTTTCTTTTAACTCTTTGATGTATGGTAATGATTCTTCATGACGATCGTATTGGTGTAATTTTTCAATGATGTCTTTGATCGCAAAGTTGTCTCCTTTTGAGTTGTTATAAATTTCTTTGTAGAGTTTTAATACTTTGTCTTTTTTGTTTTGCTTCTCGTAGTAATACGCTAAACTATTGACTGCTGAATAGTTAAAGTAGTTCTTTGTTAAGTCTTCTAAGATGTCAATTGTTTTATCTTCATCTTTCAAAATGGAAGCATATAAAGGTGCATACGTGTTTAATAATTTTGGATAACCAGCTGCTTCTTTGACTAATTTTTTCATGCTTTGCTCCAAGCCTCTTTGGTCAGAGTTTCGGATTTGCCATAAAACATCCGCAGATATTTTGAACAATTGCACATCCGTGGCTGCTGAAAAACGTTTTATGAATTTTTCCATTTCGCTAATATCCATACGAAACAATTCGTCCGTATCTCGAAATTTATAGGTAAGCGACAAATAGTAGTCTGGATCGTCTAATTCTAAGTTTTTGTTAACCTCTTTGATTGTGGTAAAATCTTTCTCTAAGGATAAAATACTGGTGTTTATTTTTCTTAGCAAAGAACTCTTTGGATAGGCTTTTAAAAAGGGTGCAATTACTTTTCTAGCTTCTTTATGATTGGAGTTTCTTAGATACAACCTGATTAAACAGTAATCATAGAAAAAGTTGTTTGGATGTGCTTCTTTTTTTGCTTTGAAAAAACGTTCCATCTCACTTTCAACCAATACTGGATTTACAGGAGTTCCTTTTTTATATTCCTGAACTTTACTAGTGTACGTTACATCTTTGATAGGCACGCCATTTTCGTCTGTGAGTCTTGCGATAAAATAACTTGCAGAATTGCCATCTGCATTTTTGATTAACAATCTACTGGTTCCTTGTGGTAAGGTAAACGCAACTGCATACGCATCCAAATCTGTAGAAGCATCTTCCGTGTTTGTAAATAGCAATTCATCATTGAGCCAAACTTTAAAAGCGGATGAATTTCCTATCCGCAATACTACTTTTTTAGCTTCGTTTGAAGTGACAAACGTTTGGGCATAGTTGACGCCACTTCCGTATTCATTATGATTGGTGTAAAAGTGGTATCCGTCTGAACCTTGAAATTTTGGTGTATACCAATTTACGAGACCATTACTATTGGCGTTGAAATCTTCTTTTGAAGCAGCATTCATTTCTGGTCCATAAACTTCGTCGAGTCCACTTTCGTTTAAGTTTTCAAAAACCCC
Organism: uncultured Kordia sp.; assembly: GCA_964351775.1. Classification (GTDB taxonomy): domain Bacteria; phylum Bacteroidota; class Bacteroidia; order Flavobacteriales; family Flavobacteriaceae; genus Kordia. The sequence continues at coordinate 13,404 of CAYGPQ010000077.1, forward strand.
ACAATATTGCCAATCGTGAATGAAATCCATTTTAGCAATGTTTTCATGATACTCATCCCAGTTTTTTTCAAACCTACCCACAATCGCATTCATGTAGGTCATGGCGTCTTTCAAGGTTTGATTTTTGAATTCAATTTCGCTTATTTCTTTTACATTTCTAACAATTGTTGAATTGAATCCTGTATCAATGTATAAATTGAAAAAGTATACTTCATTCCACAATCCGTACAAATACATTTCAAAGTCTTTGTCATTGATTACTTTGCTGATAAACGTGTCATCTCCAGATAACATCCCGTTTTCTACATTTAAAATTTGCTGTGTAATGTGTGCTTCAATGTCACTGTTAAACGTTGCTTTTTTAAATTCTTTAAGTGCTTTTTCGCGATCATTTTGCAAAAGTGCATTCCAGTATTCTTTTTCTTGAGTTTGTGCAATACAGTTTAGGGAAATTAAAAAAGTAAATACAATTAGCCAATATGCTTTTCTCATAGTAATGATTTAATTTTCTTGTGAATCTTGTAAGTCAAAAATATAACCCTTTTTTTACGTAGGCAAAAATAAACTGATAAGTGACGATATTTATATGAAAAACTGATATTTTATCTGTGTTTATTTTTTCATTCCAAATTTGATTCCGGATAGTTTATTTGGTATTAATTGATACTTTTGTATAAATTCAAGAGTTATGCACTTTATTCCGGAAGCTTTAGATGCCTATGTAGTGGCGCATTCAGAAAATGAACCTGAATTGTTACAAGCGTTGACACGCGAAACGTATCAGAAAATTTTGCAGCCGCGCATGCTAAGTGGTCATTATCAAGGACGTTTGTTGAGCATGTTGTCAAAATTGATTCGTCCAAAAACCATCCTAGAAATTGGAACTTACACAGGCTATTCCGCACTTTGTTTGGCTGAAGGAATAAAAAAAAATGGTGAATTACACACCATAGACATTAACGAGGAACTCCACGATTTTCAACGCAAGTATTTTGATGCTTCCGCGTATGGAAATCAAATTCACCAACATACAGGCGATGCTTTAGCTATTATTCCTGAAATAGACAAAACCTTTGATTTGGTGTTTATTGATGCTGATAAGCCCAATTATCCTGCGTATTTTCATGCGATTATTGACAAAATGAATCCGAACGGAATTATTTTATCGGATAATGTACTTTGGAGCGGAAAAGTGTTAGAACCGCTAGAAAAGAATGATGTTTCTACCAAAGCACTTGTGGAATACAATTCACTTTTAAAAGAAGATTCACGCATAGAAACGGTGGTATTGCCTATTAGAGATGGTTTGACGATTAGTCGTTTGAAATAGTTTTTGGTTGTCGATTGTCATTTCAAGTGGTTTTTCGCAATGTGTTATATTATACCATTTTCACCTTAAAATTAATCACAAAAACTTAGGCTTTTTCCTTTATAAAAAAAAGCCGCTTCTTTTCAGAAACGACTTTTCATACGGGTAATTTTGTTTGTTTAATTTGATGCTTCCATCAATACTTTTTTAACTGCTGCTGCTTTTGACACCTCTGCATAGTCAATGGCTGTGTGTCCTGCATCATCTTTGGAATCTAATTTTGCACCATTTTTCAATAATAACGAAGCAATTTCAACTCTATTGTAACGTGCTGCATACATTAATGGTGTTTTTCCATTGGATGTTTTATTTACATTCTCTCCGAATTGAATCATTTTTTTAACGGTTTCAAAATCGCCTTTCGCAATCGCAATACAAAATGGATTTACTTTTACAACGCTAGTGATCGTTACCGTGTTGTTGTTTGTTGTTTCATTGTTTCCTTCAGTTGCGTTAGCCATAGTGAATGAGGCTCCTACTATAAGAGCGATCATAAAAATTGTTTTTTTCATAATGTTGTTGTTTTTTTAATTGATGATTGTTGTTTTTGTAATTTGATTACACCTAAGAGACGACACGCAGCGAAAATTGTTGCACACTTTTTTCAATTATAACACTTCCTTAACTATTCAGTCATACTTCTGTTAAAACCATCACAAAAACTGGAAAGCCATTAACATTTTATATAGAAAGCTTTAAGATTCCCTTCAAATCTATTCTTTGCCGTTTTTACGAAAAAAGCAGTGTTTCGTTATGAATATCATAAACCTTCAACAAAAAGGTTTGTTTTTTAGGCACTCGTTGTTATTATCTAATCAAATACACTTATTTTTATTTTTTAAAACAATTTATCTCGAATGAATAAGAAAGTTATTTTAATGATTTTGGACGGATGGGGAAAATCGCCCAATCCAGCAGTTTCTGCCATCGCAAACGCAAATGTTCCATTTATCAATAGTCTCTATAAAAATTATCCAAATGCAAATTTGCTAACCGATGGAATGAATGTAGGTTTGCCAGAAGGACAAATGGGAAATAGTGAAGTTGGACACATGAATTTAGGTGCAGGACGCATTGTATATCAAGATTTAGCCAAAATCAACTTAGCAATTCAAAATAATACCCTAAAAGATGAAGTGGTTTTACAAGAAGCGTTACAACATGCAAAAAAGCACCACAAAGCCGTTCACTTCTTAGGTTTGGTTTCTGATGGCGGTGTACATTCACACATCAAGCATTTAGAAGGTTTGCTCCATATGGCAAAGGACCTACACGTACCAAATGTATTTGTACATGCGTTTACCGACGGAAGAGATGTAGATCCAAAATCTGGAAAAAGTTTTATGGCGCAAACAGAAGCTTTCTGTCAAAAAACGAATGCAACGTTAGCGACTGTAACAGGTCGTTATTATGCAATGGATAGAGATAAACGTTGGGAACGTGTTCAACTGGCGTACGATGCTTTGGTACACGGAAAAGGAACGTTGAGCACCAATATTACACAAAGTATTCAGGAGAGTTACGATGCAGGTGTAACGGACGAATTTATCAAACCCATTATTCTAGCTAATGCAACCAACGAAGCTGTTACGACTATTAAAGCGGATGATGTCGTGATCTTTTTCAACTTTAGAACCGATCGTGGGCGCGAATTGACAGAAGTATTGTCGCAGCAAGATTTTCCTGAGTTTGGCATGAAAGCACTTCCACTCTATTACGTAACCTTGACCAATTATGACGCTTCGTATAAAAATGTGCATGTTGTATTTGATAAAGATAATATTAGAGATACGCTGGGCGAAGTTTTATCCAGACATGGTAAAAAGCAAATTCGCATTGCGGAAACAGAGAAATATCCGCATGTAACGTTCTTTTTTAATGGTGGACAAGAAACGCCATTTGAAGGTGAACGCCGTTTATTATGTCCGTCACCAAAAGTAGCTACCTACGATTTACAACCTGAAATGAGCGCGTACGATATTCGCGATAAAATTATTCCTGAATTGGAAACAGCCGAAACCGATTTTGTCTGTTTAAATTTTGCCAATCCAGATATGGTGGGACATACCGGAAACTTTCAAGCGGCTGTAAAAGCCTGTGAAGTGGTTGACGAATGTGCCAAATCAATCATCGAAGTAGCACAAAAACACGGATATAGTACCATTGTAATTGCCGATCACGGAAATTGTGACACTATGATCAATCCGGACGGAAGTCCAAACACAGCACACACTACGAATCCGGTGCCTATAATTTTAGTTGATGAAGATATTAAACATATAAAAGACGGAGTTTTAGGCGATATTGCACCGACTATTTTGGAAATGATCGGACTTCCGCAGCCTAAATTAATGACGCAAAAATCATTGCTTTAAGAGCATCATTCAATAACATTCAACAACATTCAAACTATAAAACATGAAAAAAATCCTATATATTATTGTCGTTCTAAGTTTTTTTGCGTGTAAAAACGACAAGAAAACCACCACACCTGAACCCACTCCAGAAATTACTGCAACTACCGAACAAACTGATTCGATTCCTTCAGAGGAAGAAGAAAAATTGCCAATTTTGACAGGTGTTCAATCGCGTCAAGCTATTTCTGAGGCGCCGTATGACTCTTGGTTTGCTCCAAACTATGCCACCTATGTGGTAGCTATAGAAACGGTAGAAAAAATAATACCCTTGTTCAAAGACGTGAAAGTAAAAATATTCATGGGAACTTGGTGTGAAGATAGTCAGCGAGAAGTTCCGCGTTTTTATAAAATTTTAGATGCGATGAACACCTACCAGAAAAACGCAAGTGTGAGTAATTATGAGTTGATTACCGTGAATGAAGATAAAGTAACGCCCGAACATTTGGAAGATGGCTTTGATATTACCAACGTTCCTACGTTTATATTTTACCGTGATGGAAAGGAAATCAACCGAATTGTAGAATCGCCAGTAATTTCTTTGGAAGAAGACATGCTTCGTATTTTAGCTGGCGAAGACTATAAACACACCTATGCAGAATAATTTAGTAATTCTTTGTAGCTTTGCATGCACAAAATAGGACGTGACAATGAAAGAAAGCTTACTGATTGCCGTAGATTTTGATGGCACTATTGTAGAAGATGCGTATCCTAAAGTTGGTGCGCCCAAACTATTTGCTTTTGAAACACTGAAACGCTTAGAACACGATGGACATCGACTGATTTTATGGACGTATAGAAGCGGAAAACATTTGACAGATGCCGTCAATTTTTGCAAAGAAAATGGCATTGTTTTTTATGCGGTAAATAACAGTTATCCTGAAGAAGTATTTGAAGGAAACATCAGTAGAAAGATTAATGCTGACTATTTTATTGACGATAGAAATATTGGCGGATTTATCGGTTGGGGCGAAATATATCAATTGCTTACTAACGAAACGCCTAAAGTAGAATTTAAAAAGAAAAAAGGATTGTTTTCCTTTCTGAAGAAATGATCATACAAAAAACACGAGAAGAAATTGAATTGATGCGCGAAAGTGCCTTAGTCGTTTCCAAAACATTAGGAATGTTAGCCAGCGAAATTAAGCCAGGCGTAACTACCTTATATTTAGATAAACTTGCCGAAGAATTTATTCGGGAACAAGGTGCGATTCCTGGATTTTTAGGTTTATACGATTTTCCAAATACCTTGTGCATGAGTCCAAATGCGCAAGTAGTGCATGGAATTCCAAATAATACACCGTTAGTTGAAGGTGATATTATTTCGGTGGATTGTGGCGCTATTAAGAATGATTTTTATGGAGATCATGCCTATACATTTCCTGTGGGAGAAGTGTCCATTGAAGTGAAAAAGTTATTGCAAGTCACCAAAGAATCTTTATATGTTGGGATTCGCGAATTTAAACTTGGAAATCGCGTTGGTGATGTCGGATTTGCCATTCAGCAATTTACAGAAGCACACGGTTATGGAGTCGTACGTGAATTAGTCGGTCATGGATTGGGAAGGAAAATGCACGAAGACCCAGAAATGCCTAATCACGGTCGTCGTGGACGTGGAAAGAAATTTATTGAAGGAATGGTAGTTGCTATTGAACCTATGACAAACATGGGAACACATAGAACAAAACATCATCGGGATGGCTGGACAATTACGACGTTAGACGGAAAACCAAGCGCACATTTTGAACACGATGTAGCGATTGTAAACGGAAAACCCGAATTATTATCAACCTTCAAATATATTTATGATGCGCTCGGAATTGAAAGTGATGAAGAAGCAGAATTTAGACAGATACTTTCGTGAGAAAAATTTTTAAATACCTATTAAATACCATTCCAAGACCGCTTTTAATTAAGGTAAGTTATTGGGTTCGTCCAATGATTGCTTTTGTATTGAAAGGAAGTTACTATACCGATCCGATTGATGGAAAGAGTTTCCGAAGGTTTTTATCATACGGCTATGCGGTCAATCGTGAAAATGCGTTATCGCCAAGCACGTTGTCATTGGAACGTCATCGGTTACTTTGGTTGTATTTACAGCGAGAAACTGATTTTTTTACCAAACCACAAAAAGTGTTACACTTCGCACCAGAACAAGCGTTTTATAAACGTTTCCGAAAGCAAGAAAATTTGGACTATACCACCACAGATTTGTTGTCGCCGTTGGCAGATGTGAAAGCTGATATTTGCAATTTGCCTTTTGAAGACAATTCGTTTGATACCATTTTGTGTAATCATGTGTTGGAACATATTCCTGATGATACAAAAGCGATGCAAGAGTTGTATCGGGTTTTAAAACCTGGCGGGATGGCTATTTTACAAATCCCACAAGATTTAGAACGCGAAGTTACGTTTGAAGATGATGCTATTGTAGATGAAAAGGAACGTACTAAAATCTTCGGGCAGTACGATCATGTGCGCGTCTATGGACTTGATTATTTTGATAAGTTACGCAGTATTGGCTTCAACGTAGAAGAAGTTGATTATACGGCGACTTTTACTCCTGAAGAACTTGACAAGTATTGTTTGATGGAAGGTGAGATTATTCCTGTTTGTTTTAAGTAAGTAGTCAGTATTGAGATTTTAGTATTGAGTTATCAGTTTGTACTTCCCTAAATAACGTTGACCGTTTTTAGGTTAATAATTCATTGTTAAAAATAGTAATAGTTTTTCTTTGTTGGCTAGCCAACAAAGAAAAGTTTGTTCTAAACTTAGTTGGTGGCTTTCTATCAATATTATTGTGCAATCTTTTTTCATTATAATTTTGGACTGCTTTTTTAATCATCCTTTTTAATTGATTAAAGTTTTTTGGCTTCCAATAATCGAGATATTCTTCTTTTATAGTTCTATTAATACGTTCTGCATAAGCATTATCTTGTGCACTCATTGCCATACTGATTTGGATATTATTTAGCTTTAATATATTGATGTATCCTTTGTACGTGTACTGACTACCTCTATCTGAGTGATGGAACTTTGGTGCTGGATGTATCTTTAAAGCCATTTCTAAGGCTTCTACATTCGCTGTAGCTCTCATATGATCGGTAATACTGTAACCAACAATTTCTTTGGTATAAACATCTATAATAAAAACGGCATAATAGTGCTTACCATCTATCTGAATGTAGGTAATGTCACTTTGCCAAACAATATTAGGTGCGTTTACTTGGAGTCCTTTGATTAAATTTGGATAGTAAATCTTGCCTGCAATAGTGGTGCGTTTGTAATTTTTCTTACGCTTTAGGCGATACCCTAATTGCATCATTGTTTCTATAAAACGATCTCTTCCTATAAAGTCTGGTGCCAGACTATAATACATTTTCTCAACCCCACAACCCGGATGTTCTTCGCGTAGTTCATCGGCTTTTGTGACAAGTTGTAGTAACTTTATATCAAAAACTTGTTGACGCTTTTGATACTGAGACACCCCTTGTTTACTGATGCCAACGGTCTTATATAGCTGATTTAGACTATATGACATAACTACTTCTTTTGTGACGAACTTTTGGACTGTGAGGTGTCGAAGTTTTTTTTAATATCGATATTGAGTTCTTCTTTGGCGACTTCCATCATCGTTTCTAAATAATCGACCATGATTTGTTTTCTACCTAAAGCAGCTTCTAATTCTTTAATCTTAGACTCTAAGTCCTTTACTTTTTTTGTACTACTTGATTTGTGTTCCACAACGCGATATCCTTTTTGGTTAAAGTTAGAAAATTTATAAATCCAATTGTAGATAAGTCGATTGGAAATTCCATGAAGTTTCTCTAATTCAAGAACACTATATTTTCCTGACTCAAATTCGGTAACTAATTGCTTCTTAAATTCTTCACTATACTTCCGCTTTTTACGAATGCTCCTTAAATTTGCTTTCATTGTTAATCACTCTTTTAAAAGTGGTCAACTTATGTCAGGGACGTACATTTTTCTCTTTTCTATGTTCTATTGTCTTAATTCAATTATTAAAAAATACTCTTCAATTT
>CAYGPQ010000078.1:0-21064 GCA_964351775.1 uncultured Kordia sp.
GATTTTTTACTAATGATATCGGGTGACGCGCGCCAATTTCTATCGGTTGAGCCGGACGTGTTAAATCGCCATAAACACCTTTTTCTTCTGCATTGTTTTCCAACGCTTCTTTTAACGCATTTACTTTTTCTTGAGCAACTTCTTTTAATTTATTAATCGCTTGCCCAAACTCTTTCTTTTGTTCATTCGGAACATTCTTAAACTCAGCAAAAAATTCATTCAACAATCCATTTCTACCTAAGTATTTAATTCTGAAGTTTTCAATATCTTCTTTCGCCTTCGTAGTAAACTTTTCTACTTCAGCAATATGTTCCTTAATCTTATCAATCATGACGATCTTCTTAATTTAGCATGCAAATTTACACAAAACTAGCGTATACCAATAATCATTTAAAATAAAGTAGCACTTGTTCGAGACAACTTTTTAACTATTTAATGAAAATTATAGTTGAAAAACGTTAATTGTCAGGTTTTTTATTTTCTTATTCTTTGCTTTCCCAAAGAAAAGAAACAAAAGAAAGGGAATTTTTCCAGAGGTATTTTTAGTTTTTCTATCGAAAACCAAAACCGCAATGGTTTTCCTAAATTTTCTCCAAGGCTTCAAAAATTTTTAACGGAAAACACTTGCTATACTGCGGAAAAAAAGGACTAGTCAAGAAAACTATATAGCTTAAACTACACTAAATTTATTTCAAACAATAGTTGGTATTATTGAATGTATTCCTTTTCCAGAAAGTAGTTTACGATGGCTTCTTTCATTAAAACAGTTTGCTCTCCCGCTTTTAAGGTTGGTAATTCTTCTTTGAATGTATAATGTGGCCAACCATCATCATCAAAATAGTCAAATTCGTAATACCCATAAGGTTCCAGCAAACGACAAATAGCAATGTGCATGAGGTTTACTTTTTCGTCTTTTTTGAATGTTTTATGGATTTGACCCAATTCTTGAACACCTATTAAATAAATAATTGCGTCCAAATCGAGTGTGTCGCCTTCTGCAAATTGAAGCGTTAGCTTTTCTACAACGGCGTTCCATCGCTCCTTTAGTTGTTCATCTCTTGCCATTAGTTCGTTCTTTTTCGGCTACAAAGGTACTTAGTTTCATACTAATGACCTGTATATGTTCGTTATTTTTAAAATAGATTGTAGTGACTTTTATTAGTAATGTAAAGAATATATTGTTAACACAGAGAACATATTAAACCAGACTCCGCTATACTGCGGAATTCCTTTAACCTACACTTTTGAGTGCGCCTTCACTGGCTTCTCAAAATGGAGTTTCTCTAAATAAAAGTTCTATATTTGTTAAAACTCGATTTTCATGAATATAATAGATATCATTTTGGGCGGATTGATCTTATTTGGATTTGTGCGCGGATTGATGAAAGGACTTTTTGTAGAAGTTGCTTCGTTGGTTGCTTTGATTGCTGGAATTTACGGTGCGATTCACTTTTCGTATTTCGCTGGCGATTTTTTGAAAGATAGTTTTCAAAGTTGGGACGAGAAATATATTAATTTAACAGCTTTCGCGATTACGTTTGTGGTCATTTTAATCTTAATTACCATGGCTGGAAAATTATTGACAAAAATTGCCGATTTTGCTTCGCTTGGAATTTTAAACAAATTGTTGGGTGGTGCTTTTGGCGGATTGAAAGTTGCCGTCATGTTAGGTGCTATTTTAGTGTTTTTTGATAGAACCAATAATACCATTGAATTTGTCGCAAAAGATAAAGTGGATGATTCTGTATTGTATGAACCAGTAAAAGAAGTTGGCGGATTTGTGTTTGCGTATGTGTTGGAAGAAACCAATAAAAACGTAGATGATGAAAAAGATCCTGAAAAAGAACAACAACAACTTCAGGACGATTTGAAAACTATTGAAGAAACTGAAAATTAATCGTATGTGTGAAAAATGTACGCCGTCTAAAACGCATGAAACGCATCTAGCTGTAGAGATGAAACCGTTTCAAAAAAAGCTCAACACGACTTCTTTGAAAGGAAAAATTAAACCAGTGAAAACTGCTTCAAAATAACAATTTATGTGCGAACATTGTATACCACTTACTGTAAAAAACTTCTCTTCACAAGAAGATTTTGAGCATTTCGAAAAAATACTGCAAGCTAAATGTATTGACGGAACATTTGTACGCATCGTAAATGCTGACGAAACCAGAAATGCTTCACTTAAAGAGAATTATCAATGTACATTTTGTGAAACAGATTGGGTTTTATTTGTGGATACACATTCTGAGCGCGGGTATTTTTTACCGTCGGAAGGAGTTACAGTACATGAAAATAATCAAACTGCGGAATCCGCTAGCAGATTTCAAACGTTTCAAACCAAGAGCAAAGGCAATTGTGGCTGCTGCTTAGGAGTGTTCTTTTTGTTTCTTGCGCTGATTATTTACGGATTGTATAGTTTAGTTGCCTTTTTGTTTGATTTATTGTTTTAATCTTAGAAAATAATGATCAAAAATAACGAATCGATTTCTAAAAACAAAAGTTGCTAAATCAGATATTTAGCAACTTTTTATAGTTTAAAAATGACGGAGGATTTTCGCTTCAATCGCCTTCATATTCTACAATTTCTGTTTCAGAAGTCATTCCTGAACCACCTTTTATAAATGCTGTTTGATTTACAATTTGAATTGTTTTTTCATTTTTCATTTCCTCAATACTACGCTTTTTCATAATTAAAAATTTTAAGGTTTATAACAGTATACTCCTTTAAATATAAGCATAATAAGTATTGGTTATTTCAATTTCACATCATTTTTTGTAGGAATCGTATCTTCCACATTCGCTTTAATCCATTGCAAACAAGCTTCAAACGATTTGAAACAATCTTCCTCTGGGATTAAATCAGGAATGATATCAATACGTTCCATCATGTATTTGGGCTGTTTTGGAATGTTGACAAACAGTACTTTTCGTCCCGCACTTTTTAAATCGATTAGAATATCTTCTAAGGCATACAATCCCGATTGATCAATATATTGCATTCTTCCCATACGAATGATAACTGTACGCGCCGTATCTGGTAATTGTTTGGCTAATGCTTGAATTTCACTCGTAGAACCAAAAAATAAAGGTCCTTTGATATGCTTGATAAATACTTCTTCTTTTAAGTTTTCTGGAAAATTAATTTCATCTTCCCAAGCTTCTTCTCGCAAGGTTTTAATGTCGGAACCTCTAGCGGTAATGTCTCCAATCTTTTTCATAAACATTAACGAAGCAATGATCAACCCGATTCCTACGGCATAGATTAAATCCCAAAAAGTAGACAATCCAAGAACAATCAACATAATCAATACTTCTGAACTTAATTTCAATTTGAAACGCCCTATACCTATTTTCATGTCTTTTGGCAAACTTGGAATTGCTCGCAATCCTTTATAATCCATCACACCAATTCCAACGGTAATTAATATTCCTGCCAATACCGCAGCAGGAATTTTGGATGCAACAGGGCCTAAAGCCAATAAAATAACCAAAAGTAAAATACCTGCAATCATCCCAGAAAGTTTCGTTTTTCCTCCAGAATTGATATTTACAACCGTACGAATGGTTGCACCAGCACCAGGAATTCCTCCAAAGATCGCAGCAACAGCATTTCCTATTCCTTGTCCCACCAATTCTTTATTTGGTTGGTGTTTGGTTTTGGTCATATTATCCGCCACCACACTGGTAAGCAACGAGTCAATAGCGCCCAATATTGCTAACGTTAGTGCTGTGAAAATATAGGGTGTAATACTGCTCAAACTAAATCCTGTAAAAATCTCCATTTTTGGCATTGGAAAATCGCCCGTGATTTGCTCAATCGGTTGATAGTTCAGCCCAAAACCGACGGCAATTCCCGACATGACGACAAGTGCTACCAGCGTACTTGGGACGACTTTTGTAATCCGTTTAAAACCATAAATAATAAGGATGGTTCCGAGTGCTAGGATGAGTTCTAGCCATTTGATATTTTTCAGCGCACGTGGTAATATTTTTAAAGCACCAATAACACCTGAAGCATTATTTTTTGCCAATGTTTTGGATTCTTTTAAAATATCCTCTTGAGAAATTTGCTTTGCGCGCTCAATGGTTTCTTTGAAATCTTCTAATACGAGAATTCCCTTATTTTGTTCATCTTTTAAGATATTTTCCAGAATTACTTCTTCTGCTTGTGGTTTAAATTGATTCACATACTCCACATCTTCTTTTGGGTAATACCCGATAGAAGGCAAAATTTGCGTAATCAAAATAATGACACCAATAGCGGTCATAAAACCAGAAACCACAGGATACGGAATGTATTTAATATAGGTTCCCAAGCCCAAAGCTCCCAAACCAACTTGAAACAAACCTGCCAATAAGAAAACGGTCAAAATTGCGGGCAATGCTTTATTTACATCTCCTTCGTTTGCCGCTATAATTCCCGCAATCACAATCATACTTACGGCGGTCATTGGCGCGGTTGGCCCAGAAATTTGGGTATTCGTTCCACCAAATAAAGCGGCAAAGAATCCGATAAAAATAGCACCGTACAATCCTGCACTTGGCCCTAATCCTGAGGAAACTCCGAACGCTAAGGCTAATGGTAGCGCAACAATTCCTGCAGTGATTCCTCCAAAAGCGTCACCTTTGATGTTTGAAAATAATTTTTTCATAGTTGTTGGTTATGTGGGATATGACATGTTACGTGCCAATTTAGCACTTATATTATAATTCTTTGACGTCTTCTGCGATAATCCAACCCGTTTTTCCATCAATGAGTTGAATTTTTTTCCAGCTATCTACTGTATCTAATACTTGAACCTTTGTTCCTTCATGCAGTACAAAAACTTCATCGCTCCGTAAGTTGGGTTCAGTTTTTACGGCTGTTTCCTGTGCAAATATAATTGCAGGACGATCTTTTTGTGCTTTTCCATATTGTTGATAGGCAATCGCAACCGTTCCCAAAATAAAAAGAAATGCAATAAAACTGATGATAAAATAAATTCTTTTTTTCAAGGTCGCATACGCAAATTGATACAATAGGAATGAAATTACACATAAAAATCCACAAATCACAGCAATCCAAGCCCATTGGTTATAAGTAAATGTGCCTGTGATGTTTCCGATAAATTTAGCCAATTGTGTTTTTGGCAACGGTTCTATAGCGTCAATGGTCATATTTCTAGCAAAGCCCAAATTGTTTATAATATCTTTATCATTGGGTGAAAGTTGTAAGGCTTTTTCAAAATAGTAAATACTTGGACCAATTTCATTGCTTTTATAATACGCGTTTCCAAGATTGTAATAGATCGCTGCGGAATGATTTCCCGTTTCCAGAATTGATTTGTATTGTGGAATCGCTTCTTGATAGTTCCCTTCGTTGTACGCCTTGTTAGCGGCTTCAAATAAAGTTTCATTCGTGTTTTCTTGTCCAAATACTAGTGTACAACTAGAAATGAGCACGAGAAGCATATATGTGATCTTAGTTTTCATTTCTTTCTACTTAATTTGTTTGTCAATTTGCGAAATGGTTGCAACTGATTTTTCGTAATCTTTCGTAATTGTTCCGTCTGTCGCTGGTGTATAACGTGCAAATTCGCAACTTTCCAACAAACCAATGAAATCGCTTATGGTTTCCTCTTTTACGGTACGTTTTGCTAATAGTTGACTGATTTTTTCTTTGCTAAATTCAGAAGTTTCAATGCTGAGTTTTGCACGTAAATAATTGTGTAATGCACGTTCTAATACTTCGTAAAACGCTTCTTTATCGCCTAATTTTTTCTTGGCTTCAGATAAATATTTCTTCGCTAAGCGATTTGCCAAACGCGTTTTACTTCCTTGAATATCATTGTCAAAGTCACGTTTTTTTCTTCGAACTATCAAAATAATTGGAATGAAGAAGAAAGGTGCCACTAACAACCCGTAAAATAAGTTCGATTTAAAGAAATCTTCCGTCTCCATCGGTGTTAAATTAGGAGTTGTTTTTAAGAATCTAAATTGTGAACCGTTGGTGGTTACAAGCTGTTTTTGTGTGCCGTTTTGTGTGGTATTGTTTTCAGCTGTAATCGTATTTACAGGACCTTCAATTACATTGATGATAATTTCTTCGGAAGCTACAGTTTTGTATTTTTTTTCTTTTGGATCAAAATACGAGAATGAAATGCTCGGAATTGGATATTTTCCTTTGTATTGTGGAACAACGGTATAGCTGTCTGTAATTTTTCCTTGCATTCCGCTCAAACGCGTGGATACACGTTCTGTAAATTCTGGTTCATATACTTCTAATGAACTAGGAAGATTCAGTTTTGGCAATTGGAATAATTTTAAGTTTCCTTGTCCAGATACTATTACTTTAGCTTGAAGCGATTCGGTAGCGTCTAATGATGTTTTGCTGGTGGTTACTTCAAAATCAAAATCGCCAACTGCACCCGAAAAATCTGCGGGTTTTCCAGCTTCTGGCAATGCTTTTACGTTGATGGTTCTTTGCGAAGATGATAAGGTTTTATGAACGGTTTCATAACGTCTTCCAAAGACATCTCTACGTTGTGTTGGTACCGAAACTTGTACATCTATGGAAAATGGCTCAATCACTTGTTTTCCTGTTTTTTGCGGATACAATACAAATCGTTTTAATACTACATACGTATACGGTTCATCTTTATAGGTTCCGCTTTCTGCTTTGAGTCGTGTTTCTATGTTTTGACTCCAAAAGTTATTGAAGGATGGTTTTCCAAGTTCTCTATAATCGTTCACATTGATCCCCGGTTTTACATATAATTTATACGAAACCGTCACTGGCTCGTTTAAATACGGACTCCCGTTAGAAATTTCGGTAACTAAATGAATTCCTTCAGAAACTACATAATCTGTATTGTTTCCATCTTTTGGTTTGCTAACCGCTTTGATGATTTCAACGGTTACAGGCAAGGTTTTATAAATTTTCCCATCAATTTCAACTTTTGCTTGCTTGATGGTAAATTTCCCTTCTCCCGTAGGCTGTAAAAAGTAAGTATATGTTTTAGAGAACGAACGTTGTCCATTGTTCCAAACGTGATTCATAGATTGTATCGGTCCCGCGGCAATGCGGAATCCTGTAAATGCGGGCGCTGTAAAATTGTCGCCATCTTTGTCCATTTCAAAATCTACACGCAAACGCTCATTCACGCCAAGCTTCTTTTTGCTTACTTTGGTTTCAAAGGTAACCTGCGCAGCAACAAAGCTTGCAAATAGCAAGAAAATGATGGTGGATATGTATGCTTTTGTTTTCATGTATTTTGACGACTTCTTTGTCGTTATTTTCTGTTTTGTATAAATAATTACCAGTCTTTTTCGGCTTTTACTTTAATGCCTTTTCCTTTTTTCTCGTTGAGTTTATCTTGTGTTTTCTTTTCGGCATTGTTCATGGCTTGCAATAAACTTTTTACTTGTTGCGGAGACAATTGATTTGGCTTAGGCTGTTGTTGTTGCTTATTTTTATCGTCCTTTTGATCCGATTTGTTTTGATCTTTTTTATCGTCTTGTTTGTTCTTTTCCTTCTCTTTATCGCCTTCGCCGTCTTTGTCTTTTTCGTCTTCTCCGCCTTTGTCTTTCTCCTTGTCGCCTTCGTCTTCGTTTTTATCTTTGTCTTTGTCGCCTTGATCTTTTTTGTCCTGCTCTTTATCTTCTTCCTTCTTGTCCTTATCTTTTTTGTCTTTGTCGTCTTCTTTCGGAGGATTTTTTTCTAACATGTCTTTGGCTAATGCCAGATTGTAACGTGTTTCATCGTCTGTTGGGTTGTTGCGAAGTGCCATTTTATAAGCTTCAACCGCTTTTGCATATTCTTTATTTTTCATAAAGATATTCCCCATATTGTGATATGCACTATGTTTCTCTGATTTTGTCAACGCTACTTCAGAAGCTTGTTTGTAGCGACTGAAAGCTTCTT
Source organism: uncultured Kordia sp. (assembly GCA_964351775.1). Taxonomy (GTDB): domain Bacteria; phylum Bacteroidota; class Bacteroidia; order Flavobacteriales; family Flavobacteriaceae; genus Kordia. The sequence goes on from CAYGPQ010000078.1 coordinate 7,907, forward strand.
CGTAACTTTCATTTTCGTAATACGCATTCCCTAAATTATACTTTGCAACGGCGTTTTCACCATCTTTTGAAATTGCTTTTCTGTATTCAGCTTCTGCATCCGAAAAACTATCTTCTTGCAATGCTTTGTTGGCTTTGTACGTATAGTTGTTGGATGCTTTTTTAATCTGTTCCGCTTCCTTATTTTGGGCAAACGCCACAGAAAACGTCAACAATAAGATCAGTAAATTTTTCATGTTCCTTTTTCATTAAATAAATTCAACTTTTGCAACCATGCTGTTTTTCGTTCTAATAGAAATACATCTAAGAGTAATAAAAAGATTCCCAAACCAAGAAACCACTGAAATTGATCTTGATATTCCGAGAATTTTTTCGCTTCAAATTCTGTTTTATCCATCACACTTAACCGATTTTTGATGAATTCCACCGCTTCTTCCGTTACAGTTCCGTCGATATATTCACCGTTTCCTTCCGAAGCAATGTTTTTTAAGGTTTTTTCATTCAGTCTAGTAATAACAACTTCACCTTGTATATCGCGTTTGTATGATTCGGTTACGCCTCTTCTTTTGATTGGAATTCGTCCGCCTTTTAGCGTTCCAACTCCAATGGTATAGGTTTTAATTCCTTCTTTGGTCGCTTCTTCTGCTAATTTTCCCGCGCCGCCAGTATGATCTTCTCCATCTGAAATAATAACCAAAACTCTGTTGGTTTGTTCCACATCATCGTAGTACGTTTTTGCCAAACGAATGGCATCATCAATGGCAGTTCCTTGCGACGATAACATGTCTGTATTTAGGTTTGCTAAAAACATTTTTGCTGCCGAATAATCGGTGGTTATGGGCAATTGTGGCACGGCTCTTCCCGCATACGCGATGATTCCGATACGATCACTTCCCAAATTATTGATGATTTCAGAAACAATCCGTTTTGCTTTGTCCAATCGGCTTGGCGAAATATCTTCTGCCAACATACTTTTAGAAACATCTACTGCAAATACAATGTCAACACCTTCCCGTTTTACGGTTTCAAGTTTCGTTCCAATTTTAGGATTTACCAACGCAACGACTAAAGAAGCAATTGCCAAACACCAGATGGTCAATTTTAAAATAGGCTTGAAAACTGATTTTTCTGGGCTCAATCGTTCTAACAATTGCTTGTCAGCAAATTTACGCTGTGCACTTCGTTTCCAAAGTTGCAAGAGCATAAATACCAACACCGCAATTGGGATGATGATTAGTAAGTAAAAATATTTTTTTTCTTCTAGCATATTATTCTTGCATCAATTGATTCGCAAAGTTTGTAATGCTTTGCTGCACTTCTTGTGTTATTTTTTTATGTTCAATCCAGGTATGGATATGTCCTATATATTCCATTCCAAGATACGCTGCACTTTCTACAAAAGGCATTTCAAAACCTTGTTTGAGTTCGCTATCTGAGCCACAACTTAGGACGCCCATTCTTTTTTGTCGTAATCGTCTGCCAACTTCTTTTTCTTCAAATAAAAAGTCAGAGATTCTATCAAAAAACACTTTCATCATTCCGCTCATAGTATACCAATAAATTGGCGTGGCAAAGACAAAAGTTTCATAATTTTCAGTTAATTTTTTAAAGAGCGTATTAAAATCATCTTCATTTTTTAAATCGTACTCAAAATGATTGATTTGATATCGTTTTAAATCCACCACATCAAAACCAGTTTGTCGCTGAAGTTCGGAAACAATGGTATGTGTATTTCCATCACTTCTTGAACTGCCTACTATGATTACACTTTTTGCCTTCATATTTTTAGATGAAACTTCTAAATAGTGTGTTACGCAATAGGATTTCTATCAATAATAAGAACCCCGCAAATAATACAAAGATTCGGAAATTCTCCTCATAGTTTGTATATCGAAATTCTTCTATTTCTGTCTTTTCTAACTTATTAATTTCTTCATAGATTTCCGCTAGTTTTTCACTGTTGGTTGCTCTAAAATATTTCCCGCCAGTTGTTTTTGCAATCTGTTTTAACAAGTCTTCATCAATTTCCACTTGCATATTCATAAACCTGATCGTTCCATCCGGATTTAATGCTACAGGTGTGGAAGCCATTCCGTTAGTTCCAATACCAATTGTATAGGTTTTTACACCATATTCAACAGCTAATTCCGAAGCAATTTGCGGCTCAATGAATCCTGCATTATTCACTCCATCTGTCAATAAAATAATCACTTTACTTTTGGCTTTGCTATCTTTTAAACGGTTTACGGCGGTTGCCAATCCCATTCCGATGGCTGTTCCGCCTTCTAGTTCGCCATGTTTGTATTTGATATCTTTTAAGGCATTTTGAATGATATTTTTATCGGTTGTAATGGGCGTTTTGGTAAAACTTTCTCCAGCATATACCACCAATCCGATTCGATCACTTGGTCTTCCTTCAATAAATTCTGCGGCAACTCTTTTCAGCGCGTTGAGTCGGTTAGGTTTTAAATCTTTCGATAACATACTGGCCGAAACGTCAATTGCCATTACAATATCAATTCCTTTGTTGGTTTTGACACGCGAAGAAACTTCTTTCGTTTGCGGGCGCGCCAATGCCGTAATTAATGCCACTATGGCCAACATTCGCAACGCAAATAGTATTGGCTTTAATTTTGGCAATATGCTTGACGTAGCTTTGAAACCTTGCAAGCTTGACATTTTTACGGATGCCAATTGTTTGGGCTTTTTCCAAATATACCAAGCGATTGCTAATGGAATGAACAATAGCAACCAGAAAAATTGTGGATGGGCAAAACTATAATTTTCTAACATCATTTTTGTTCTTCTATTTGCACTAATGAGTTCATCACTCTATCCAATACTTTTTCAGCTTCTTCATCGTTTTCAGCATACGCAAAACGAAGAATTTGTATGCCAACACCTTCTTGGAAAATGTAAACATCGTAGGCTCTTTTTTGTGAGGTTCCTAACGGATTTTCTACATCATTAAACGTAGCACTTCCATACATTTTTAATCCTTTGATTCCGCGTGGCGATTCGTATTCATCATATTTTACAATGATGTTTTTTGTGCCAGCTTCTTCCATTTGTCGTAATATTTTCTCAGAGATTTTATCCGCAGTAATGTCTGTTTTTTCTTTGAATGTGACGGTTTCCAGGTTGATCGTAAATGATGCTAAGTAACTGTTGTACTGAAACATTTGCGCGTTAAATTGTGATGCGATGCTATCTGGAGCTTTTATAGGCGAAATTCGTTTCAATACTTTTGGTGTTGAAATGGTAAAACCAGAGGCACCATATTCGCTTGTAACCCATTCGCTATCCATTAAATCACCCATTGAATGACCGATATAGGTGTTTTCTTTTATGTATGATAAGGTTGCATAACCAATTAAACCACCAAAAACAATAATCATCGCAACAATTCCGATGGCAGCATTTCTGAAACGTCGTTTCTTACGCTGTTCTTCGAGCAATCGCAATTTGTATTCCTCGTCTTTGCGTAATTCTTCTTCTGAGATTTCCGGAATCGCTTCTTTGGTTTCTACCACAATATGTTCTACCAAATTACGATCGGCTTGCACCACAGCATCATCAGGTTTTGATTTTGCAAATTTCACCAAATCGGCAGTTTGTAATACGTTTTTTAGATTCCTTATCGTTTCCTCTTTTAAATCTAAATACCCCGCTTTTTTTTGCGCTACTATTTTTTGAATGAGTTCTTCGGTAGTACTTTCTAAGGCATCAATCCGAACTTCTTCTTCTATATATTGACGTACAATGTTGGTGAGTTCTGAATAGTAATCTTTGTATTCCGATTTTAATAGGAACGTAGAATTATCCAATTCATTTAATTGTAATAAAGCTCTATCATACGGCGGAATTGCTGTTTTTTTCTTTTTTTCTTTTTTCGCCTTTAATTGAAATACAAAGTAATAGAAATATACCCCGAAAGCTGCTAACAAGCCTAAAATCAGCAATAGATATTTCCACCAATTGCTATTTCCTTTTGGTACGGAAACGAGCGATTTTATTTCATACATTTTCTGCTTCAACGTATCCACCGCAACATCTGCCACCGCAATACGAATAGAATCTGTAAAGAACGGTTTTTCGTTGATGAGTATTTTTTGCTTCGGAATGAAATACACGCCAGAATCAAATTGTGTGAGTCCGTATTTTTTGATCAAATTGTACGTTCCATCTTTTTTTAGAGTATCTGCTTTGTACGATTCTAATAATTCTAACGGTATAAATAAAGTATCGCCTTCTGGAAAAACAACACTTGCCGTAGAATCGGCTTCTACTGAAATGGAAAGTTTTATTTCTTCTCCAATTTTTATGTGTGTAGAGTCCACAACGGCGGTTACTTTTTGTGCTTGAGAACTGAGCGAAAAAAGAACCACGCAAACAAGAAAGCGTGCTTTCAATTTTGCAATTGAAAACAACGTATTCCGTTTTTGTAATTTATAATTTATCATTCTTAATTCGGTATTCATCATTTGTTTAGCCTCTTCGTTTAAAATAGCCTAATAGTTTTTTCACATAACTTTCATCCACACGTGTGCTTAAAGCTCCTGCGCCACTTCTCGAAAATAATTCCTGAAAGTAGTTTACTTTGTGTTGGTAAAATTTCGCATAGTTGGTACGCACTGTTTTTGAACTTGTATTGACCAACATGGTTTCACCTGTTTCGCTGTCTTGCATTTGCACCATTCCTAAGTTTGGAATTTCTTCTTCGCGTTGGTCGTAAATTCGAATTCCAGTAAGGTCGTGCCTTTTTGCGGAAATCTTTAAGGTTTGTTCGTATTCATCCGCAATAAAATCGGATAGCATAAAAACAATCGCTTTTTTCTTCATCACACTCGATAAAAATCGCAATGCTTGTGAAATGTCAGTTTTGGTGCTTTTTGGTGTATATTCTAACAGTTCACGAATGATGCGTAATACGTGTGATTTTCCTTTTTTTGGCGGAATGTATAATTCAATTTCATCTGAAAATAAAATCAATCCGACTTTATCATTATTCTGCATCGCGGAAAACGCCAATGTTGCCGAAATTTCCGTGATGGTTTCGTTTTTAAATTGCGTATTCGTTCCAAATAATTCTGAACCCGAAACATCCACCATTAACATCATGGTGAGTTCACGCTCTTCTTCAAAAACCTTGATGAACGGTTCATTGTAACGCGCGGTTACATTCCAATCAATATTTCGCACATCATCGCCAAATTGATACTGACGCACTTCGCTAAACGTCATTCCTCTTCCTTTGAAGGTAGAATGATATTCTCCTCCGAAGATATGATCGCTCAATCGGCGCGTTTTAATTTCTATTTTTCGTACTTTTTTAAGTAACTCTTTCGTATCCATTGTTTTCAGTATCCAGTGAACGGTTTTCAGTTTGCAGTGAGTATTTATTAGAATTTTCAGTAAGCTGAAAACTCACAACTCAATACTCATAACTCACCCCTTTTTAAGGTACTTCAATTTCGTTTACAATTTTATTGATGATTTCTTCGGAAGTAATATTTTCAGCTTCTGCTTCATACGTAATTCCGATTCTGTGACGCAGTACATCGTGTACAACCGCACGTACATCTTCTGGAATTACATAACCTCTTCGTCTGATAAACGCGTAACATTTAGCTGCATTTGCTAAGTTGATACTTCCACGAGGTGATGCTCCAAAACTGATTAATGGTTTTAATTCGGCTAGTTTGTATTTTTCTGGATAACGTGTAGCAAACACAATATCCAATATGTATTTTTCAATCTTTTCGTCCATGTACACATCTTTTACCGCTTCTTGCGCTCTCAAGATTTGTTCTACGGAAACCACAGGGTTTACTTTTTCAAATGTTCCTTTTAAGTTGGCACGCATGATTAATTGTTCTTCATCCATTTTTGGATAATCAATCACAGTTTTTAGCATAAAACGATCCACTTGTGCTTCTGGTAACGGATAGGTTCCTTCTTGTTCCACTGGGTTTTGCGTAGCCATTACTAAGAATGGTTTGTCTAACACAAACGTTTCATCTCCAATCGTTACTTGCTTTTCTTGCATTGCTTCTAACAGTGCCGATTGTACTTTGGCTGGCGCTCTGTTGATTTCATCCGCCAATACAAAATTTGCAAAAATGGGTCCTTTTCGGATAGAGAAATCATTCTCTTTCATGTTGTAAATCATAGTTCCTACAACATCGGCTGGCAATAAATCGGGCGTAAACTGAATTCTGCTAAAGCTACCTTGTACGGCTTTGCTCAAGGTATTAATCACTAATGTTTTTGCCAATCCTGGAACACCTTCTAAAAGGACGTGTCCTTTTCCAAGCAAACCGATCAATAAACGTTCTACCATGTGCTTTTGCCCGACGATTACTTTATTGATTTCCATTGTAAGCAAATCGACAAAGGCACTTTCTCTTTCAATTTTTTCGTTAATAGCTTTAATATCTATTGTTTCTTCCATTTGGGTACTTTTTTATGGCGTGAATTTACTAATCTCATTTTAACGATGCAAATTGTTAAAATTATTCGTTTATTGCTGTTAATAATTGGTTAAAATATTAAGGATATTTATATATTGAAGCCTTTAAAACTCAAAACAACCGTTGAAATGGAAATATCTCATTTTTTTGTTCATAACTCAAAATGATATGCGTCATTAGCTAACCGATTGTATTACTTTTTTTTAAACCTATTGTATGGAATTATCAGTACTAGATTACAGTCTTATTATTGGATTTTTTGTTATTGTTTTAGGGATCGGAATATACGTTTCTAAAACCTCAGGAAAAAACACAACTGAATATTTTTTATCAGGAAGAAATATGCCTTGGTGGATTTTGGGAGTTTCCATGGTTGCTACTACTTTTTCAACCGATACACCCAATTTTGTAACTGATATTGTACGTAAAGATGGCGTTTCGTCCAACTGGATGTGGTGGGCATTTTTAATTACGGGTTTATTAACGGTTTTTGTATATGCAAAACTCTGGCGAAAATCGAATGTAGCGACCGATATTGAATTTTACGAATTGCGCTATGGCGGAAAACCTGCAAAATTCTTGCGATGGTTTCGTGCGGTATATTTAGGAGTCATTTTCAACATATTTGCGATGGCTGGCGTGACGCTTGCCGCGATAAAAATTGGTGGAATCATGCTCGGATTAGAACCTGTAGAAACGATATTGTATGCAGGAACGATTACCGTCATATTTAGTGCTATTGGCGGATTTAAAGGAGTTGTGTATACCGATTTTCTACTGTTTTTTGTAGCCATGGCTGGCGCGATTGGCGCTGCCTATTACTGTGTCAACCTTGAAGAAGTTGGCGGAATTCAAAATTTAATCACACATGAAAATGTAGCCGATAAGATCAATATTTTCCCAGATTTTAATAATAAAGAAATACTGATTACACTGATTGTTATTCCACTCGCAGTACAATGGTGGAGTTCATGGTTTCCAGGCGCAGAACCTGGCGGTGGAGGTTATATTGCACAACGAATGTTAGCTGCAAAAGACGAAAATCATGCGATTGGTGCCACATTTTTCTTTAATATTATGCACTATGCATTACGTCCTTGGCCGTGGATTTTAGTGGCGTTGGCTTCCTTAGTGGTTTTTCCAGATGTTGCAAGCATTCAAGAAGCATTTCCAAATATTCCTGCGGATAAGTTAGGACACGATTTAGCATATTCTGCCATGTTGACCAAATTACCAAGCGGATTGCTAGGTTTAGTATTAGCATCATTAGTTGCGGCGTATATGTCTACCATTTCCACACACTTAAATTGGGGATCATCATACATTGTGAATGATTTCTACAAAACAACGATCAATAAAAATGCTTCTGAAAAAGAATTGGTGAATGTTGGACGAATTTCCACCGTAGTGTTAATGGTTTTAAGTGCTATTTTCGCCTTATTTCTACAAAATGCAAGTCAGCTTTTTGACATCATTATTATGTTTGGAGCAGGTACTGGATTGATATTTATTTTACGCTGGTTTTGGTGGCGAATTAATGCGTGGAGTGAAATTTCGGCAATGGTTTCTTCTGGTGTGATTTCGTTTTTGTTTAAATTGACTGTTATCGGAGAAATTTTGTTCACACACAAAGCTTTAGACGGAACAACGATAGAAGGTTTGATGCCGAGTTATGCACAATTTCCATTGGTAGTATTAATTACAACCATTATTTGGTTGACAGTTACCTTTATGACACAACCTGAAACGAAAGAAACCTTATTCAACTTTTACAAAAAAATACAACCTGGCGGACCTGGCTGGCAAAAAACAATTGCTGACGCGCAAGCTGATAAAGTAGAAATTGTAACCGACAGACAACCTTGGAATGTACCATCGGGGATTTTAGCAATGTTAGTTGCAATGATCTTTATTTACAGCATTATGTTTGCGACTGGGTATTGGATTTATGGCGATTATTATTATGCAATTTCATTGTCTATTGTGGTGATTGCTTCTGGATTAATTCTCACAAGACTTTGGAAAAAGATTAGAGCGACGGTTTTTTAATCTAGACATATTAGATTTGTTAGATTTTTAGACGCGCGTTGGTTTTAGACTTTCTTAGACTTATTAGATTGCTGGAAGTATGCTTTTTTCTGCATTTTGATAAATTGCCTACTACGTCACTTCGAGTGGTTTTCTGTCCTATTGAGCGCAGTCGAAATAGATAGAAAATTGTATCGAGAAGTACTACGAATTTCACAATTGTTCTCGATAGTTCTGCTGAGTTTACCGAAGTACAATTTTTCTCCATTTCATTATGAAAAACCACTCGAACTGACGTTTGTGAATAATCAAATTTGTACTTTTACGGTAAAACAAATAAACATTGAAATCAAATTATTCAAGAATTATTGCTGGTGCCATGACGTGGGCGCATTGGGGAAAACAATACTCAACTTCACAAATTATAGATTTGATGCAACATTGTATTGCTTCAGGAATTACCACTTTTGATCATGCTGATATTTACGGGAGTTATACCACTGAAGCATCTTTCGGAGCAGCATTCGCGCAAAGCGGAATCCATCGTGAAAGCATTCAACTCATTTCAAAATGTGGCATTCAACTCCAAGTAGAAAATCGTCAAAACACTGTCAAACATTATGAATATTCTGCAGATTATATTGTTTGGTCCGCAGAAAATTCGTTAAAATATTTGCAAACCGACTATTTAGATTTGCTATTGTTGCACAGACCAAGTCCATTGATGCATCCTGACGAAATAGCCAAAGCAATTGACCAATTGAAAACACAAGGAAAAATCAAAAATTTTGGCGTTTCAAACTTTACACCATCACAAATGAACATGATTGGTTCAAAAAATGAAATCACAACAAATCAAATTCAGTTTTCACTCACAGATTTTGACGCCATGTTTGATGGAACGCTCGATTATATGATGACGAATTCCATCATTCCAATGGCGTGGCAACCGTTGGGAAGTATTTTTAGAGAACAAAACGAGCAAACTACTAGAATTCACAAAGTTTTAGATGATTTAACCCAAAAATACAACGCAACCAAAGATCAATTGGTATTGGCTTGGATTTTAAAGCATCCATCAAACATTCATCCTGTAATTGGTACGACAACAGCTGAACGCATTACAAATTCAGCAAAATCGTTGGAAATTGAGTTGTCTTTGGAAGATTGGTTTTTGCTATTAGAAGAAAGTCAAGGGCATGAAGTTCCGTAGCTTTGCAGTAGTGAAGTTTTAGAGTTGAGTATTGAGATTATTAAAAAGTAAATTATAGTTTAATTTAAAATAGGTTCCCGTTGGAGTTTATCTTGAGCGGAGTCGAAATAGGAAATAATGAGCACAACAAAAACAGCTTTTATTACAGGTGCCACAAGCGGAATTGGACGTGAAATTGCCCGCGAATTCGCAAAACATAACATCCAATTAATTCTTTGCGGACGCAGACAAGAACGCTTGGACGAATTACAAAAAGAATTAAGTACACACACGGAAGTTCATACCTTAAATTTTGATGTACGCAATAAAGAAAACGTTGCAAAAGCAGTGAATTCGTTGCCAGAAAACTTCAAAACGATTGATATTCTCATCAATAATGCTGGAAATGCACATGGTTTAGATCCAATTCAGACGGGAAGTTTGGACGATTGGGACGCTATGTTAGACATCAATGTAAAAGGATTATTGTATGTGAGCAAAGCCATCATTCCGCAAATGGTGGAACGAAAATCGGGTCATATTTTAAATATTGGTTCTTCGGCTGGAAAAGAAGTCTATCCGAACGGAAATGTGTATTGTGCCAGTAAATATGCGGTTGACGCACTAAATCAAGGTATGCGAATGGACTTGAATTCGTATGGAATTCGCGTTGGCGCGATTAATCCTGGATTGGTAGAAACCGAATTTAGCGATGTGCGTTTTAAAGGTGATGAAGAACGCGCCGAAAAAGTATATCAAGGTTTCCAACCACTGAAACCAAAAGATATTGCCGAAATTGCTTATTTTATTATTTCACGACCTTCGCATGTAAATGTGGCCGATTTAATGGTGATGTGTACAGCACAAGCTTCGAATACGATTGTGAAGAAATCATGATGATTGAAGAGTTAAAAAAATCATGGATTACTTTAACATCGAAATATACCGATGATGAATTTATACTGAAACAGCTCTGGGAAGAAATCAACAAAAAATACACTTCTAAAAAACGGCACTATCACAACTTGAATCATTTAGACTCTATGTTTCAGTTAGCAGAAAATAACCAAGCTGATTTAATAGATTATGACACCATACAATTTGCTATTTGGTATCATGATATTATCTATAATGCGTTGAAAAGTGACAATGAATTGAAAAGTGCCGAATTCGCGATAAAGCGATTAAAAAAGTTAAAAATTGATCCAAAAAGTATTGAAAACTGTGCAAATTTGATCATTTCTACAAAAAAACATGAAATCATAAATGCTCAAAATCAAGATAATGCCTATCTTTTGGACTTCGATTTGGCAATTTTGGGAACCACTTGGGAAATATACGAAAGTTACACTCAAAAAATTCGCAAAGAATATTCCATGTATCCCAATTTTATGTACAAAAGAGGAAGAAAGAAAGTATTGCAGCATTTTTTAGCACGTCCACAAATTTATTACACCGAAAAATATCACGATTTGTGGGAAGCGAACGCTAGAAAAAACATTCAAAAAGAACTTAGCTCGTTATGATTAATAAACGCCTTTTGATTAAAAACTTGCTCGCTCACAACGATGAGAATAGTTTTTATGACAAAAAGCGAAAGTTAAATATTAGCGAAAAAGAAGGCAAAGCAAAGTTTCTCAAACATATCTGTGCGCTATCGAATAGCAATCCGAAAAACAATTCATTCATTGTGATTGGTGTGGAAGATGAAGACAATAAAATTGTCGGCGTGGATTTTTTTGACGATAGTAAAATTCAGAATTTAGTCAATGCGTATTTGGCAAATCCGCCCATGGTGCAATATGAAAATGTCTACTTTCCACACTTACCCAAAGGAAAAGTGGTGGGTTTGGTAACAATTCGACCTACTGGAAAAATTACGTCACTCCGAAAAAATATTTGGAAATATTATGGCGGTTCGGTGTTTTTAAGAGACGGAAGTATTTCCATGCCAAAAGTCTTTGATATTGAATTGAAAGATGTGAATTCTGAAATTGTTGCCGAAATTGAAAAAAGCGCTCAAAATAATATCAAGTTAACGCTAGACAGCGTGATCAATTTTATCACGAATGAACACGAAAATTTAGAGTCGCATTACCAAGTTTTCAAAGAGCAATTTGTTGTGTGTTGGGCAGGAATCAAGCAAAAAAAACGGGATAAAATATTTTATTCCAGAGTAGATATTGAATTGATTAATGAGCAGGTAAAGTTGTTTTATTCTGCCTTAGATCAGGTGGAAATTACCTATACTGAAGATGAATTTACGATTATAGAATATGTGCCGCTTGGTTTGCAAAATAAATACACCTATTATCCATTGGAAAAAGTCACGATTACATTTCAACCCAACGGAATGTACCATTTGGAAAGCAATTTAATTTTTGAAGCACCCCAATTTGACAAAAAAACCTTGCATCATATTTACAATAGTAACAATGCCATTCTTGAAAAATTGAGCAAAAATATTCAGCTTAACGAGCAAGAAGATCACGATTTGCTCAATTTGCCAGCAACCTATATGATTTGTTATTTGAACGGTTTTCACGATGCTATAGATAAATTGGACGCTGCCAAACTATTCTTAAAAGCGTATGACAATGATATTTATGAATTGTACAAAGCAACAATTCGAATTTTAAGGAAGATCAAATACAGTTAATTTGTACTTTTGCAACATGATGCAAAACATTCGTGTAGCGGTTGACGCAGTCGTATTTGGGTACAAAGACCATCAATTGAACGTGCTTCTGATCAAAAGAAAAGTCGCGCCATTTCAAGGTTCATGGGCATTACCAGGCGGTTTGGTATTAGAAAATGAAAGCTTAGAAACTGCCGTCGAACGCGAATTAAAAGAAGAAACCAACGTTACCATTGACTATTTAGAGCAATTATATTCGTTTGGAAAACCGGGTCGCGATCCGCGAAACAGAGTGGTTTCGGTGACGTATTTTGCTTTAGTAAAACCTGCGCATCACACCATAAAAGCAGACACAGACGCGCAAGATGTCGCTTGGTTTCCCATCAATGAATTGCCCGAATTGGCGTTTGATCACGCTATAATTTTAGAAAAAGCTAAAACACGTTTGCGCAACAAACTCACCTACGAACCCATTGGTTTTGATCTATTGGCAACCAAATTTCTATTCTCCGATTTAGAAAAACTCTACATGTCTATTTTAGAGAAAAAAATTGATCGCAGAAACTTCCGCAAAAAAATCATGAGTTTTGAAATCTTAGAAGAACTCGACGAAAAAATTTCGGAAGGTCGTGGAAGACCTGCCAATTTGTTCAAATTCAACAAAAAACAATACTTCAAACTTCAAAAAGAAGGGTTCTTATTTGATATAAAATAGGTTCACTTCGAGTGCTTCAGTGAACTTTTTGGTTGTAAATTTTTTAATCCTTTAATTTTTTAATTAATTAGGGCGTGCCCGTAAACGGTCAGGCTCTCGGCAGTCGCTCTCTT
>CAYGPQ010000079.1:0-20557 GCA_964351775.1 uncultured Kordia sp.
GTAGAAGACATTCAACGTATCATTGCACATTTAAAAAACAAAAATATCGGAATCTTAATTACCGATCACAACGTACAAGAAACCTTGGCAATTACCGACAGAACGTATTTAATGTTTGAAGGAAACATTCTAAAAGCAGGAAAACCTGAAGAATTGGCTGAAGATGAAATGGTTAGAAAGGTCTATTTAGGTCAAAACTTTGAATTACGTAAAAAGAAACTAGATTTTTAGATCTAAAAACTGAATAGAATCCATTAGACAAATCACCGCTACTTTGTTAGAAAGTGTGAATTCTACAAAAGTTAATTTTTTTTACAAAAAAGCATTCATTACTTTTGTTGGAATATGTAGTAGTGAATGCTACTATTATTGTAAGGGAAATTATGAAAGTTGTACAAAACATTAAAGAAATTTTCATTGCATCATTGTTCGTTGTAACATTGGTGTTGCCTTCTTTGATACAGTTTTCACATCAGTTAACGGAAGAACACGAATATACTTGGTGTACAGAACAAAAGGCCCACATTCATGAAGGCAATCTGCATTGTGATTCTTGCTCCTACCATTTTACAAACTTTATTTATAAAGTTACAAGTATTCCCGAATTAGAAGTACCTCCAATTATTTCTAAAACTACATTAGGCTCAACGACGCCTTTATGTTATTCTTTACCGCTTACGAGCAAACAGCTTCGAGCACCTCCGATATTTTCTTGATTTATAAAATTTTACATAATTTTTAATTAAGAATTTACATGCACAAATATATAGTTATGTTACTGCTATGTAGTGGACTTTTTGCAACTGCTCAAAATTGCAATTTTACACTATCTGGTAAAGTAATCGATTTACATGATGATTCTGTACTTCCTGGCGCAACGCTAATTATCGCTGGATTTGAAAATGTTACGCAATCATCTATTGATGGAACGTATACTTTTTCGAAACTCTGTGAAGGAACGTACACAATTCAAATAGCACATCCTAATTGTGCTACACAAGCTTTTAAAGTGAAGATTTCTGGCGATACAGAAAAAAACTTTCGCTTAGAACATCACTTAGAAGAATTGAACGCAATTACGTTAAATGCCGCAATTTTTGGAAACAAAACCAAAACCTTGTTTGAGCAAAAAATAACGGAAGCACAACTGGATCGCTTTAGTAATAGCTCATTAGGAGATATTCTAAATACGATGAGTGGCGTATCATCCTTAAACACAGGAAATGCGGTTGTAAAACCTATTATCAATGGAGTTCACAGTAGTCGCGTTGTGGTGATGAATAATGGTGTTCGAATGGAAGATCAAGAATGGGGCGCAGAACATGCTCCGAGTATTGATGTCAATACCATCGGAAACATTACACTCATCAAAGGTGCTGGCGCATTGAAATATAGTGGTGATGCCGTTGGCGGAATTATTATTACAGAAGCTGCCAAAATTCCCGTAAAAGATACCATTTATGGAAAAACGCATCTTTCTGCCGCAACCAATGGTCGTGGTGGAACGCTCACGTCTACGCTTACGAAAAGCTATCAAAATGGTTGGTATGGCTCCTTACAAGGAACTGTAAAACGGTATGGCGATTATGAAGCTCCAGATTACATCTTAAGTAATACAGGTGTTTTTGGACGAAATATAGCTGCCCGAATCGGAATCAATCGGTTTGATTATGGTGTAGAAGCCTACTATTCGTACTTTAGAAACGAAATCGGCATTTTGCGTGCTTCTCATATTGGTGGCGCAAGCGATCAAGTTCGAGCCATTAATAGCGGAGTTCCCTTAGTGATTGAAGATTTCACATACAATATCAACGATCCAAAACAAGATGTGACACATCATTTGTTTAAAATACGAGGATTTAAAAACTTCAAAAATATTGGAAAAGTCAATCTTCAGTATGATTTTCAACAAAATCAACGGCTGGAATTTGATGTGCGAAGAGGAGACGATGCAGACAGGGCTTCTTTAGATTTACAATTGAGTTCACATACCGTTCGACTTGATTTGGATACAGAGAAAAATTTTCCTATCAATCTAAAAACGGGTTTGGTGGGGCAATTTCAAGAAAATGTTGCCGATCCAAGTACCGGAGTTCGCAGATTAATTCCTGATTATGAACGCACTACTGTTGGAATTTACGGTGTTGGAAACTACGAAATCAATGAAAATTGGCTCATAGAAGCTGGCGGACGTTTTGATTATATTCATGTAGATGCACAAAAATTTTACCGTACTTCTTTTTGGGAAGATCGTAACTATGATGTGCGCTTTCCGGAGATTGTCGTAGGCGAATTTGGAAATCAAATTTTGACAAATCCGAAGTTGAATTTTTCAAACTTTTCAGCTACGTTGGGTTCACGATACACGTTTAATGACCAATATAAATTATTTGTCAACTATTCATTGGCTTCTCGCGCGCCAAATCCATCAGAATTATTTAGTGAAGGATTGCATCATTCTGCATCGCGTATTGAATTGGGAGATTTAAGTTTTGATTCTGAAATCGCGCATAAAATCTCGTTAACCATACAAAAACAAGGAACTATCTTTGGGTTTTCCATCAATCCGTATCTCAATTTGATCAATGATTTTATGATTATTGAACCCACAGAGATTCAACAAACTATTAGGGGAAATTTTCAAGTTTGGGAATACCGTCAAACGGATGCTCGTTTGGTAGGATTGGATATTGACGCATCATTATCATTCACTAAAAATTTGAGCTTTTACCATCAATTTTCATTCGTAAAAGGATATGATCGTACGTTAGACATTCCATTAATTGACATTCCGCCTGTAAATACCACAAATGGCTTTGTGTATCAAAATACGAATTTAAACAACTTTAGACTAGAGCTTAAAAGCGAATATACCTTTCGCCAAAATGAGTTTCCAGACACTAATTTTGAAGTTTTTATACCAGAAACCAATACACAAGAATTGGTGGATGTAAGCACGCCGCCAGACGCGTATCATTTAGTGCATGTAAATTCGAGTGTAGATTTTAAACTCACTCAAAAATCGATGCTTCATGTCGGAGCTTCTGTTTCAAACCTTTTCGATACCAATTATCGAAATTACTTAAACCGTTTGCGGTATTATGCAGATGATTTGGGTAGAAATTTTTCAATCAATTTAAAAATAACCTATTAAAAAAATACTATCATGAAAACATTTAGAATATCAACTTTAGCACTTATAACATTAGTTAGTTCATTATTTATCGCTTGTTCAAGTGACGACGATACTCCAATTCCTGTAAATGAAGAAGAAATCATCACAACTTTAACACTTACTTTGACTCCAGCAGCTGGCGGAACAGCCATCACATTACAAACTCGTGATTTAGATGGCGATGGACCAAATGCTCCAGTAATTAGCATTTCTGGCGATTTAGCTCCAATGACTACCTATAACGGAACAGTTGTTTTGCTAAACGAAACCGTGACACCTGCGGACAATATTACCTTAGAAGTCATCGAAGAAGCAGAAGAACACCAATTTTTCTATACAACAAACGCAAGTTTAGATTTGACAACATCAAATTTTAATCTTGATGCAAATTCAAATCCGTTAGGAACTACTTTTGATTTGACAACAGGCGCAGCAAGCACAGGAACATTTACTGTAACCTTACGTCACGAGCCAACAAAGCCAAACACAGGATTGAATGATGCTGGTGGCGAAACTGATATTTCTGCAACGTTTACGGTTACTATTCAATAAAATTAGTTGACGTAATTCGCATTCAAAAAACGTCAATTCGAGTGATTTTTTATAAAAAAAATTGTATTGAGAATAGTTTTTTGAACCATAAAAGGCGGTATTCTTTCATTAGAATACCGCCTTTTTTTTTGTTTTAACACCAGTTTTGCTTTAAAATTACTCAATAAAAAGGTAGTTATTTTTTCTTTAGACAAAAAAGAAAATGCAAGCATAGCCATAGCTACGGTTAAATTTTATTTTGAAGTATAAAGGAAAAAGCCCAAGTTTTTGTGGGTAACTTTAAAGTGGAAATGGTATAAAGTGTCGATTTACTTCTTAATAACTGAAAGCAACACATACAATAAAATAATAATTGGAATGGCTAAGAAGTGTAAAAAGAGTATTAATGCGATACATATTACCAAGAAAATATACTTGATAGCATTGTTTTTAAAGCTCCAATCTTTGAATTTTAAGGCAAATAACGGAATGTTTGCATTGAGCAAATAACTACTTGCCAATGTGAGTCCTATTAAAAACCACTTATTTAAAATAATTGCATCAATCGTTTCGCTTCCTTGATACATTAAAATCAAGGGTAAAGAAATAATCAACAAAGTATTTGCTGGCACTGGCAACCCAATAAACGAGGAAGTTTGGTTTTCGTCAATATTAAATTTTGCCAAGCGATACGCAGAAGCAAGCACAATTAAAAGCCCGAACAATGGCAATAAGTGAACTTCGTTTTGAAACCAATGCCACGAATCTGACCATGAAAGTCCGTCGTTTACTTTTTCGTGAATATCTAATGATTTGTTGAATAATTGATACATGAAAATTCCCGGAACAATACCACTTGTCACCATATCTGCTAACGAATCTAGCTGTAAGCCCAATTCACTCTGTACCTTTAACATTCTGGCTGCAAAGCCATCAAAAAAATCAAAAAAGATTCCTAAAAACACAAAAAATGCCGCGATTTCTAATTGATTTTTCACCGCGAAAATGACTGCCAAACAACCGCAAAATAAATTCAGTAAGGTGATAAAGTTTGGAATGTGTTTCTTAATATTCATGTATCTGATTTTTTGTAAAAATAATTAAACTTTAGAAACTCCACGGAAAAGAAGTGAAAATGTTCGATGAATCCGAACAATATCTACTTAACTTTTGAGTTTATTAGGTTAGAAAATCGCATATTTGTATAAAAAAATTACACTCTTGAAAAAGTTATTTATTTTCCTCTCTATAGTAGTTGTCCATCAAGTGAACAGTCAATCTGTTGCTAAGTATTCCAATGAATTCATGAATATTGGCGTAGATGCTGGTGCTTTTGGTATGGCTAATGCCGTTGTTGCGAACATTAATGATGTAAATGCTGGCTATTGGAATCCTGCGGGATTGATTGGTTTAGAAGACAAACAAATGGCATTAATGCACTCTAGTTATTTTGCAAATATTGCATTGTATGATTATGCAGCCTTTGCAATGCCAATTGACGATCGAAGTGCTTGGGGAATTTCATTGATTCGTTTTGGAGTTGATGATATTTTAAATACAACACAATTAATTGATAGTCAAGGAAATATTGATTTTAATAGAATCAGTCTCTTCTCTACTGCCGATTACGGAATCACGTTCTCGTATGCACGAAAATTGCCCGTACAAGGATTAAATTATGGAATTAATGCCAAAGTAATTCGTAGAGTTATTGGGGATTTTGCTTCTTCTTGGGGATTTGGTTTTGACTTAGGAATTCAATTTAAACATAAAGATTGGAAATTTGGTTTGATGGCGCGAGATATCACGACCACATTCAATACGTGGAGCATTGATGAAGATTTATTCAGCGGTGTAAGCGATCAAATTCCAACACAAGATTTACCAGAAACGACCGAAATTACGATTCCGAAATTACAATTTGGTGTCGCTCGATCATTTAAGTTTAGCTATGACTATACCTTAACTGCAGAAGTTGACTTAAACATGCGTTTTGCTGAAACAAATGATGTCATTTCTACTTCGTTTGCAAGTATTACGCCTGCTGTCGGACTTCAATTTGCATATACCGATTTGGTGTTTTTACGCGCTGGCGTTGGAAATTTCCAAAACGAAAACAACTTTGGTTCTGAATCCTTGACCTTTCAACCAAATATTGGAATTGGCTTTAAATACAAAGGAATTCAAGTAGATTATGCCTTGACAGATATTGGCGATCAAAGTGCGGCTGTCTATTCAAATGTATTCTCATTAAAAATCGATTGGAGTTTATTTAGATAATGAAAAAAGCTGCTGTACTTCTACTCTTTTTCTGTGCAGGAATGCTGTTTGGACAACAAGCAAACCAAGTAAAACTATCTTCAGAAGCCTATTTTTCAGTCATTACTTGTAGCGCTGGCTCAGCATTATATTCCTCTTTTGGACATAGCGCATTTCGTTTGCAAGATCCTGTGTATGGCTATGATGTAGTATACAATTACGGAACTTTCGATTTTGACACACCTTTATTTTATGTGAAATTTGCGCGTGGAAAACTTCCGTATCAGCTTGGTAGAAGTAGTTTTAAAAACTTTGTGCGTACGTATCAATACGAAAAACGTTGGGTAAAAGCGCAAGTGTTAGACTTCACTCCTGCCCAAGTCAGACAATTATTTGACTATTTAGAAAACAATTACAAAGAAGAAAACAGAAATTATAAATATGATTTTTTCTTTAATAACTGTGCAACGAAAAAAAGAGATATTATACAAGAGAATTTTGGAGCTGCCTTTATTTTTAATGAAGATCATTTAACGGAAGAAAATAGCTTTAGAGACTTAATTCACGATAACTTAGATTCCAATTCATGGTCAAGTTTCGGAATTGACATTGCTTTAGGCGCTGTCATTGATAAAGTAGCACAACCGAAAGAATATCAGTTTTTGCCAGAATATGTTTTCAAAGCGTTTGCGAATGCTACAAAACAAGATGGCACTCCATTAGTTAAAGAAACCAATTTGATCTTAGAAGCGCCTAAAAATGCTGCTGCAAGCAAAAATATACTGTTGAGTCCGTACATGATATTCTCTATCCTAATGTTGATCGTTTTGATTATTACATTTCTTGATTATAAAAAAAACAAACGCACTCGATTACTCGATTTTACGATATTATTAACCAACGGAATCGCCGGAATTGTGATTCTATTGCTTTGGTTTGCTACTGATCACACCGCGACGTATACGAATATGAATGTATTGTGGTTGTTTGCGCCAAATGTATTCTTTGCGTATAAATTCTTAATTAAAGAAAAAGAATGCAGGTCACTTTGGATCCATTCCGCATTTCTTCTATTTCTACTTGTGGTTTTAGTCTTCTTATGGCTAATTAAATTTGAAGTATTTGCCTTAGCTGCTATTCCGTTACTACTAGCGTTGGCAGTTCGGTATGTGTTTTTGGTGTATTATTTTAGGAGATTGAAGGAAGAAGTTTAAATTTCTACTTTACTGATGCTTTTCATATTGAGTTGTTGCCACGAATTCATGAACATTTTTTTAGTTATTTGTCATTGACTTCCTCGAATCTTCGATTTGTTGCAATGACTAAATACTTTTACATTTTACATTTTACATTTATAATTTCAAAAACTATCTCCCACGATAAAACAACACCGTACTCAAGGTTTTGACAATAATATTTAAATCTAAGAAAAAACTTCGATGTTTTATATAATACAAGTCGTATTGAAGTTTTCGCAAGCTGTCTTCTTCCGAAGCGCCATATTCTGTTTTTACTTGTGCCCAACCTGTGACACCTGGTTTTACCACATGGCGAATTTCATAAAAGGTAAGACTTTCCGAAAGTTGTTTTACAAATGATGGACGTTCTGGTCGCGGGCCAATCATGCTCATTTCGCCTTTTAAGACATTGATAAACTGTGGGACTTCATCCAAACGTGATTTCCGCAAAAAACCGCCAAATTTCGTAATCCGTATATCATTTTTCGTTGCCCAAACCGCGCCATTTTTTTCTGCATCTATCACCATACTGCGCAATTTGTAAATCTTAAACGGCACACCATTTTTTCCAACACGTTCTTGTGTGTATAACAATGGTCCACGATTTCCAACCAAGTTTCCAATGACAATAAACGGAACAAAAAGCAAGCTAACCAACAAGCCTACTATAGAAAAAACGATATCAAACAAACGATGTGCAAATAAATACAGCTTGTTTTGATTGCTTCGACTAAACGGAAAATACTTGTAAAAATCTTTTCCAATATATTGTACAGGCACGCGGAATGTCAATTCTTCATACACTTGTATGTATTCTTTGATTGGCAAACCCGTTTCTAACAAAGCAATCAAACTATCAAACAATTGTTTACTCAGTTCTTCGCGTTCGTTGCTTGCAATAATAATTTCTGAAACAGCTTTGTCTCTGGTAACTTTTTTAAGATCTAAATCTGTAATTTCTTCTAAATCAGCTAATTCTTTATCAATTATAGCATCGGAACTTGAATTTATATACCCAACAATATTAAAGTATTTTGTATTCTTTAAAATAGCATCTGACATGATTTTAATTTCTTCGGTATTACCAATTAGCAAGATATTTTTGAAAAATCTTGGAGAAGAAATAAAGAAAATATAGGCACAACGCCACAAAAAGATCGCGACAGAAATTGCTAAGAAAAAATAGATGATTTGCAAACGATTTTCGGGCAATTCAGGTGTAAAGAAAGGCGTTAATAAATAACACAATACGGTAATAGAAACCGTCAATACAATGCCCTGAAACGTAGTATCATAGCGACTTGATTTTTGCAAATTGTACAATTCAAAAACGGTAGAGAAAAGTAAATAATATAAGACTAAAACGACCATCCATAACCATCGTTCTTTCCTGATCATAAAATAATCAAAATCAAATATATTGGATACGAAGTACAAACCTAAAAGCAATGCAGCTACATCCACAACTCTGAGTAGCAGTTTTCGTTCCGAAATTTCGAAATGTATGTTAGATGTTGAGGCCATAATTGTAGTACTAAATATAAGAGATAAAACTTTTAGTTTTGCCGTTGTCTTGTTTTTTCTTCACATTTTGATGTATATTGTAGGTAATATCATCGGAAAAATAATTATAAATCTCTTGTTTTAGCAGTTGTTCGTGTTTGTCAGTTAGGTTTTCTTTGAGGTTAAATATAAGGATTCCTTTTTCTTTTTGGATAATTTGATACGTAAGTTTTAGCTGGTGTTTTTTTCCTAAATTTTTAAAAATGTAATAAAAATAAAGACTTGGATAGATTTCTTTTTTTCCATACACGTTTGCTCCTATTCTACCTGTGACTTCATTCAGTATATAATGCGATTTCCCACAGGAACATTTGCTGTCCTTAGCTGCTAATTCAATATAATCGCCCAATTGATATCGAATGATTGGAAAGGTTTTCATTTGCAAATTCGTCACCACAATTTGATGGTCAATTTCTTCTACAATCACGCCTTCCATGTTAATGTGCATGTTTCCTGCTGTGCATTCAAAAGCTATAATACCTGTTTCGGCTGCGCCATATTCGCTGATAATTGGCACGCCAAACGCTTCTTCAACTTCGGCTGTATAACTGTCGTAAATTTTCTCTGAAGTTCCTTTCACCATTTTAAGATATTTCGGTTTCGGAAGGTTTTTATCATTAATGAGCTTTGCCGCTTGATAAATCATGGAAGAATACCCGTGAATATAGCGTGCACGCTGCAATTTATGTACAAAACGATTGAATGCTTTTTCTTTATAATCAAATACGCGGAAACGATTTTGTAAAGCATCTAACACACTTATTTTTAATCGTTTAAATCGTGAAAAGTCAAATCCCCAAAAATAGCCATTGCGTTCCCAAGGTTGTACGTTATGCCATGAATAGCCTCTAAAAATAGACGCTCTATTAAACGAATCGGCACTTTCTTCTCGTCTATATACTAGCGGATCGCCCGAAGAACCAGAAGTTGTCGCGGTAAATACTTTCTTAAAAGTATGTTTTGTATGAATTTTTTCGTTGAACTGAATCACATCTTCTTTCGACAATAAAGGCAATTGCTGAATATCCTCTAAAGATGCAAAAGACTCACTATCAACATTTTTAAACTTCTCTTTATAATATTCTGAATTTGCTTTCGCGAAAGAAATCAGTGCTATTAATTGCTGCAATTGATACGCTTCTAATTGTTCAATAGACCAATGTTCTGACTGCTTTAAAAACGCAAACCACTTCCGTATCGAAGGATTCCGCAAACGTTCGCCAATATTGAAAATAAGTTTATAAAGCATGGTTTTTTAAACAAATCTGTTGTGAAATGCGCCATCACAATCAATTGCGATCAACCAATAGGTGATAAGCGAATTTCAGCTGACTAAATTAATCTAATAAAAATAAACAGATGAAAATAATCATTTTTTATTTGTTATTTTGCAATCGAATCCAGCATTTATGAATCATAAAATCAAGTCGTTAATTTTTAAATCGTTAGACATCTTACCGAATAAGATTGGCTATGGTATTTATCATCAATTGCAAAAATTTCTCAACAGAAATAGTGTAAATTATAAGATTAAGACGAACGATCGCTCATTTCAAGAAGCTTTAAAAATTTTGACGGAAGCAAATATTGAGTTGAAAGACAAAACAGTTTTCGAATTAGGTTCAGGCTGGGCGCCGATTATTCCTTACTTTTTCACGTATTTTGCAGAGGCTTCCAATGTGGTCACGTATGATATTAACGAACATTACGACGCCAAAACCATTGCGAAATTAAACGTTTATTTTAAAAATGAGTTTCAGATTGATGTTGCTACTGAAAAAGGAACATATAGATTGCCTAACACGATTAAATATTATCCGAATAAGAATTTAGCAAATGTGGATGCACTTTCGAATGATGCGGTTGATTTGATTTTTTCAAGATTTGTGTTGGAGCACATTCCGCCAGCAGAATTATTGCGAATTCATGAAAATTTTGTGCAAAAATTGCCAAAACCATTTTATGTTTTACACATGATTTCGCCAAGTGATCACAGAGCTTACAATGATGCTTCGCTTTCGTATTACGACTTTTTAAAGTATAGTCCTTCAGCATGGAAACAGCAGCATACAAAATTCGATTATCACAATCGTTTGCGCTTGCCAGATTATTTAGAAATCTTTGAGAAAGCTGGTTTTGAAGTCGTTTCCCTAGATTATGACACATGCGACGTAACTTCTGAAAAGTATCTGAAATTCAAAGAATTAACACTTCATAAAGACTTCGAAAACTATACCGAAGAAGAATTATTAGCAGGAAGCATTAATGTGTTGTTGAAGGTGAAATGATGTTTTAATGTATCAATGTGTTAATTTGAAAATGTAATGATTTGAAAATTGTATCAAGAACCATTATACTTCACAGTTGTTCTCGACTGCGCTCGAACTGACAAGTTTCTATCTTTACTATCAGCTTCAAGTTTTACTAAACTTCACTTCGATTAAATTCTGAAAGAATTTAGTATCGAGAAGTACTTTAATTTTCAAATCATCAAATTGAATAATTATCAAATTAAAAAAAGTCTAACAATCTAAAAACAAAGCATATCTAAGAAGTCTAACAATCTGATAGTAACCGTTTCCACTGCAATTTCACCACTTCCCAATCAAAACTTTTCGCTTTATTTCGAGCATTTTCGGTAAGTTTTAGAACTAATTCTGTAGAATTTACAAGGTTTTCAATCGCGGTGACCATTTCATCTACATTATTTTGTGTGACTAACAAACCATCTACTTTATCATTTATTAAATATGGAATTCCACCAACATTCGTAGAAACAATAGGCATTCCGAGCGCCATGGCTTCGATGAGACTGATCGGCGTATTGTCAAAATTTGTCGTGTTTATAAAAATATCGTACTCCGCAGAAAGTGAAATCCAATCGTGTTTGGAGAGTTTTCCTGTGAATGTGACTTCAACATTCAGTTCAGAAGCAAGCATTTTCGCTTTTTGTAACGAAGCATCTTTTTCAGGACCAACCATGCACAGTGAAGCTTCCATTCCTTTTGCTTTTAAACTGTGTAATACCCGAACAGCGAGTTGCGGATTGTATATTTCGGCAAACGCTCGTACCCATAATAGGTTTGCTTGAACAGTTTCGCGCTTTTTAAAAGGATAATCTTGTAATTCTATATTGTTTGGAATGTGCAACAAATTTGTATACCCGTAAGTTTCGAAGATTGTTTTCAAAAATAATGACGGGCACACATTCACTTTTGCATTCTTGAAAATTGTATCACTTTTTGATTTGCTGTGTTTCAAACGTTCTTCTAAATTTCCACCGTGTAAAATTGGAATGTATTTGATTTTCAACAAAATACAAAGTTTACTTACCAAGTACGCATAGTAAAAATTGGAAGTGCTGTACGTATCAATTAAAACGTATTGTGCCTTTTTTCGGAAGTGAAAAACTGTCCAAAGCATGTCCAACATGCGCAGTATTTTGTTTTTTTTGTTGGAAGTTAATCGAATATCAACACCTTCTTTTTGGAGTAATTTCCCCAAAGTTTCAATGGTTGTTGCCGTTTTTCCGTGACTTGAAACGATATTTCCAACATAGACAATCATACTTTTTTGTGTGCTACAAAGACATCAAATAAGGGTAAGATGGGTAATATTTTTGCTAAACTTTTTACTTTGTAGGTTTTGCTCACAATTTTACGAATCGATTGTATTTCAGAATCGTGATAATCACCTGTGAAATCTTGTCCGGCAAGCTTTCTACCTATTTTATATAAAAAGTTTTCCGTAGGTCCAGAAATAATGACTTCTCCATCATCTTTTAGTAAACTTCTGAATTTTTCCATGTATTTTATCAGTTGTTCATCGTTCATGTGCTCTAACACATCAAGCGCAATTACTACATCAAACATGTTTTCTTCTAAATTCTTATCAAATAAATCGCCTTCCATAAAGGTAATGGAATCTGGATAATTGATTGCTTCTTTTAGTAAATGTACAGGGCGCAAATCTAAATCTAAACCTACAACTTCATGCGAATTTGAAGCCAATTCATACGACATGACTCCTGTTCCACAACCAAAATCTAATATTTTTAATGCTCCTTTATTTTTCTTTTTCACATACTCAGCAACTACTTTTAAGCGTTTCCAAAAGATGTGATCTATTAATGGATTTTTATGTGCATACGCTGGTAAAGCCGCTTCAGATAAGACTTCGTCAGTTCCTTGCGCTTTGAGTCGTTTTATAATTTCAGTTTTGAAAACTTTTTTGGTTGCTTTCATGTTTTTTTGTAGGTTAAAAGTTGTTTTTTAGGCTAAACGTAATTTTTTCAGTTCCATATCCATAGCCATCAAAAATGGCTTTATACGTTCCGTTTGGCAAGGTATGAATATCTATGTGGTGCATGCCATTTTTCGCCCAAGTTTCTCCTTGATTTTTTAAAATTGGATTGTTTGGAAGCGATGTTTCTTTATAAAATGTTTTTGAAATAGAATCTATGGTAAACCCATATACAGCACGACCGTAACCACCAAAATGATCTTGCGCAAAACGAATTATTTTTCCTTCATCTTGCAACACACGACCTGCTGAACGCGTATAGTTTCCAGTTCGCAAAGGTGACATCGGATGTTCAATCCAATTTCCTTTTATACTATCTGATATGTATAATAGCAAACGTTCATTTTCAGTCGCAAATAGATAGGAAACTCCATCTTTTTCAAACAAAGTAGCATCGACCAAACGTTTGTTTTTAATCAATACTTGATCAACTTCCCAATCGAAAGGAAAATTAGTGCTTTTATACAATCGCACTTGTTCATGGCGTTTTGTTTCCGGAATCATATAGGTAATTCCATCTTTTTCGAATATAAATGGATAGGATAAATGCACTGTTTCATCCAATGCAATTCCAAGATAATTCCAGTGTCCGTTTTCTTCTACAGCCACGCCAATATCGGCATGTTTTCCGTTCATGATTTCAAAAAACGCATACCATTTTCCATCTTTTTGATGTAAAAAAGGATCTGCCATTAATAGTGTTGACGGAATGTTATTTAGGTCTCTATTGAATACTTTTGCATCTTGTATCTTCCATTGCAATGGATTTGTGGAAGTTCCAGTAGCGATGGAATAATAGGCACCTGTTATTTTTCTACCAAAGAATGGTACTGGTTTTTTCATGAAGTAACAATAGCCAATATAGCCCGAAAATAGTATTCCGAGTACAACTATGATTCCTATGAGTTTTTTAATTGTTTTCAATTAAAGTATATTTTTATTTCAATATTACTCGATGTGATATTTAGTGACTAATAACCGTCAATTCGAGTGATTTTTCATAATGAAATGAAGAAAAAATGTATCGAGAATACGCTTTTCTATTTTGTCACTTTGTACACGCGCCATGTTCCTTTTTGAAACAGCAATTCAAATTCTGGTAAATCTATATAAATTAATACAAAATCGACACCATAATCGCGTAAAAATTGGTTTGCTTCTAAGCGTGGCAAATTATTAAATTTTTGATAGTCTTGATACCATTCTACAAATCGTTTCGGGTTTCCTTCTATCAACATATTTGCACCTTTACTGTCTAAAACTACCGAACGTTTTCCACCTGAACGTCCAATATCGGGTGCAAAGAATAACGCATCTTTTGGTGTGTTTTCACGAATGTATCCTAAAACTTCGTTTAAATCGTCACTTCCAATACTGTTTTGCATTTTCCCGATAGAAAGTGAATTTGGCAAGATACATCGTGTAATATCGTTTGAAATTAATGGGATTTCATTAAAAACCGTGTGTTTTGAAACGATCAATAGCAATAGAAATCCTCCAAAAAGAAACTGAAATAGTTGTTTAAAACGTTGATTTTTGTATAAAATATCAAGAATAAATAATACCGAGAAGAAGAATGCTAAAATCAATAGTTTTTGCATGCGTACTAATTGGAACGACATTCTGATGTTTAACTCAAAAAATGAATTTGCTGCCAATTCAAGATATGCTGCTAAATTTGGTAGTATAAATAATAAAATACTCAAGCCAACCAAGTATTTACTTCTTAGTTGGTCTGTTGCATTTCCTTTAAATTTTGCTAAGAGTGTAAAAATGAGGACAGGAAGTAGATACACGCCATATTTTAAGGCAAGCCATTGTTTCCAAAATGTTGTAGGTTCGGTTATTGAACTAGGATATTTTAATGTTAATGCTTCTTTGTATATTGTGAGATCGTAATCTGGCGTTATTGAAATATTTGTGATATAGTTTAGAAAAAACGGAAACATTCCAATTGCAATTAGCAAAAGAACTAACATGTTTTTTAGCTTAAAAATAGCCTTAAATGACTTATTTTCAAGGTATGAATGTCCTGCTATAAAACCGATGAAGAGTAATATTCCACCCAAACCTGTGATTGGATGAAAGTTACATAGCAATCCTGCCAAAAATGCGGCTAGGTATAATTTTGTGTTATTTTTAAAATGTAAGAGTAAAAATGGCAATGGTAAAACTGCATAGTAAACAACACGTGGCAACATAGACCACAAATCGGAAATTCCCCAATACTCAAAACCAGGAATCCAAACAATTCCGCGCATGAGCACAGACACGAAAAGTGCCACCCAAAAGTTCTTCGTAATTCGAAATAGTAAGAAATACCAAAGCAATCCAAATAGGATGTGACAGATAAACGTTAGTATATTCAACGCTTCCACATAGTTTCCATCGGTAAATTTTGCCAAAAATCGTAAGGTTTCAATATAAAAAGGTGTATAATATTTAACATTATTAATGTCATTACAGAATACATCTTTTGGGAATAAACTAGGATCATCAATTTTGAGACAGATTGGAATGATATTGTGTAAATCTGAACTTAACTGCGTTTCATTTGCAGATACATTCCCCAAATAATATCCAAAAGCAATACATATATTGAGTAAAATTACGAAGGTATGTTTGCGATTCATGACACAGATTTTGGTGCTTTTAAAATGTCAAACTGAATGGCTTGCAAGAGCAATTGAAACCCAAGAATTAGTGAAACTGTAATGAGCATAATGGTTCCGGTTGGTGTAAATTCGCCAATGGAAGCGTAATGAATCCAATTGTAAATTCCGTAAACCAATCCAAAGAGAAACATCGGTACACCGAAAATTAAGTATACAGAAGCAATATTAAAATCGTAAATAAAGTAACTTTTTAAAATTCGCTTAAAAAATGTTTTGGTCAGTTTTGGAATAAAGATGAACGGGATTTTCCAGACTTGCATGTTCGATTTTTCATCGCCATAATTAGCTGGCATTGGCACATCTTTGATGCGCGCTTCCTGAAAGTACAATTCTGAAATGAGCGAAGATTCAAAGTAATAATCACGATGAATGTTTTTAAAATCGAGTTTTTTTAGCAAATCTACTTTGATCGCAAAGAAGCCATTTGTTGGATCGAAATTATTCCAATAACCCGAAGCAGCTTTTATCAAAAAGGAAAGTCCTAAGTTGCCTATTTTCCGCGTCAACGG
Organism: uncultured Kordia sp.; assembly: GCA_964351775.1. Classification (GTDB taxonomy): domain Bacteria; phylum Bacteroidota; class Bacteroidia; order Flavobacteriales; family Flavobacteriaceae; genus Kordia. Next base: position 16,253 of record CAYGPQ010000079.1, read on the forward strand.
CATTTGCTGTAATGCTTTGAAGTCTTTGAAACGATTTCCTTTGGCGTATTCTGCTTTTCCTTCCATCAGCGGACGCAATAAATCAGGAATATAACTACTATCCATTTGATCGTCCGAATCTACTTTAATTACATAGTCTAGCTCTAACTCAATCGCTTTTTTGAAACCACTTTTGGTAGCACCGCCAACACCTGAATTCTTTTCGTTTTTTACAATCACAATTTTGCCAGCTAACTTTGTCTGCGCAATCAAACTTTCGGGTAAGGGTTCTTTTCCGCAATCATCTACAATGATGATTCTGTCAATATATTCAGGCAATTTCCCCACTACTTTTTCTATATGCTTTGCTGCATTATAGTAAGGAATAACGACGCCAATTTTATGTTCGGTAAAGTTTGTCATGACTTTATGTAATATCGAGGGCTTAGTAATATTGCTGTTGAAAATAAAAATAAGCCCAATATAGCAAAAACAGGGCGGTAAACATATAATTGTTCTCCAAATAATAAGGTGACCATCATGGAAAGTACTAAGCCTTTTAGGGTAATTCCTAAAAAATGGAAATATCTAAACTTCAACCTGAAATAACTCAACAACCAACGTACGTAGAAAAATAATCCCAATAACCCAACTTCATTAATCAAAGTTAGGTAAATATTATGTGCCGAATTCCCAACCAAAATAAAATTATTAAACCCTGAACCAAAAGGAACTATGTATATATGTTCCAATAAATAATCAACATACATTAGGGATAAATTTTTCCTTCCGGAACCTAAATCTTCATATAATTGCTCTACATCACCTTCTGAAATCAAGGTTGGATCTGAAATTTTGTTGACAACTCTACCTTCAAATATGTCGGTTACCATAGAAAATATTTCAGAATCAAAGCTTGAAATACCTGCAATAACGATTCCAACAATAATAGACATATAAATAAATTTCCCTGTGGAGCGCACAAAGAAATACAGTAAAAAAACTGTAAATCCTAAGTAACTGGTTCGCGAACCGCTTAAACCCAATCCAATTCCCGCAAAAACAATTCCTGAAATAAGTAATAACTTATTAATTTTCAGTTCTTTCTGAATAAATAAACCAATAAATGTAATGACTGACATCATCATGACCATTCCCAATACAATTTTGTTTGGTCCCAAAATTCCAGAGAGAAAACCTCCATACGCTTTTCTGTCCAATTCACTCCATAGATAGTTTACGATCCCAAAATGCTGTAATAACACTACTAACGAAGCGATCACCGTCATAATGATATATAAGAAAACTAATTGTCTTAAAATTTTTACATTTCGCATTAAAAGGAGAAAAAATACAAACGAAAAATAAAATACAAGAAAATGATACATGAATAAAAAAGTCCGCAAAATCCATGTCAATCGTTCCGTAAGATAACTGATGAAAAATGTAAAAATCATCATAAACATGCACCACTGAATGAAAATCCATAAGTAGTGAGAAAACTTTTCTTGTTTGATAAACCAAAGTAAAATCAATCTGTTTTGATAGAATTGATATATGATAATGAGTCCCAAAAAATCATACAATCGTAGTTCGTTGTTTCCAGTAATACTGTAGTTGAAAACGGCTAAATTGTAGAAATAAGAAACCAATATTGCGAATAGCGTAATTTTGAGAAAGGTAGATTTCCCAAGTACAGCTAATCGTTTTTCTATGATTTCTTTTTTTGTACTCATTACAATTTGCTGTAAAATGCAGTTAGTTGTTGAATGATTGCTTTTTGGGCAAAATGTTGCTGAATGTGTTGCTGCAAATTTGCTGCTTTTTCTGAACGAATATGCTCGTTTTCCATTAAATATGCTAATTTTTCAGCAAAAGCTGTGACATTTTGAGAAGCGACTAAAAATCCTTTCGTCTCGTCTGAAACCACACGTTTGCATTCGCCCACATCAGTTGCCAACACAGCTAATTTGTGCAAACCGTATTCTAACAATGCTATTGGCAAACCTTCAGATTGTGAAGATAGCACTCCTATATCACATTGCGCCAAGATATGCGACACATCTTCCCTACTTCCGTATACAAAAACATTTTTACTCAAACCATGATCGTGAATGTACAGTTTGAGTCTTCGTGAATAGTCATCTTCAAAATCTTTTCCTACCAAATGTACTGTCCAATCGCTTGACAATAGATTTTTAAATGCGTTTAATAATAAAAAATGATCTTTTTGTGGACGTAAATTTGCCAAACAGATAATGCGTTTTCCGTCAATTCCGTGTAATTGCGTGGAAGCTTTTACGGTTTCGTTCTTCACAGGAAAGTTTGATAAATAGGTAATATTTCTAACATATAATGTATTGGTAGCCCAATCTTTCAATTGCTGATTTACTGAAATAATTCCTCGCATCCAATACGAAGCAATTTTTAATACAAATGATTTTCGCTGTGCTAAAAACTCGCTATTTCCGTAGTGATCGTGCCAAACCATTTTGAATTTCGGATAGTATATTCTCGTTAAGAAAACAATAAAAAATGAAGTCGCATGTGCATGTACAATGTCGATTTCGTTTTCTTTAATAAATTTTTTCAACCGTTTAATGGCTCCAAAATCAAAGGTGCTTTTACGGTTTAAAAATAAATAGCCAACTTCATCTATAATCTGATGTTGAAGCATGCCTTCTTTTCGAGTCGTGCACAAAAATGAAGCTGCTACTTCTGTTACCAAAGCATTTGCATACGTAATCGCTAATTTCTCCGCACCGCCAGCATCTAATGTATCTATAACTTGAAGCGTTTTCATTTGTGAGTTTGTGGCAAAATAAAAATTTTAAATGAATACTCAGCCTTAAAGATGTATAATTTCTAAGCTCTTTCTTTCAAAACGCTTACAATATCATTCAGTTTGAATCCTTTTGCTTGTAATAAAATTAAGTAATGAAACAACAAATCGGCACTTTCACTCAAGAATAATTCGTCATTATCATCTTTGGCTTCTATGACCACTTCCACCGCTTCTTCGCCTACTTTTTGGGCAATTTTGTTCATGCCTTTTCTAAATAAGGAAGCCACATAACTTTGTTCATCTTCCAAATTTTCTTTGCGATGTTGAATAGTGCTTTCTAATTGACTTAAAAAACCATAGGAAATGGTGTTTTCTTCGTTCCAACAGGTATCAGAACCTTTGTGACAAGTGGGTCCAACAGGATGTACTTTGATGAGTAAGGTATCGTCATCACAATCATTTTGAATACTCACCAAGTTTAAAAAGTTACCACTTTCCTCGCCTTTGGTCCACAAACGTTTTTTTGTTCTACTGAAAAAAGTGACTTTGTGGGTTGCAATTGTTTTTTGATACGCTTCCTCGTTCATATAACCCAACATTAATACATTTTTTGTACTATGATCTTGAATGATTACAGGAACTAATCCGTCGTTATTTTTGTTGAAGTTGATGTTCATTTTATGTTTGCTTTTAGCTTCTTGCCGTTGGCTGTTAGCTGGTTGTCGGTTAAAAAGTCTCAATTCTCACTACTAAAAACCTCAATACTGTTTTTAAATTCTAACATTAATAGTATTCAATTTTAAATATTTTTTTAATTCAGGAATGCCAATTTCTTTGAAATGAAACACGCTTGCGGCTAAGGCTGCATCTGCCTTTCCATCGATAAATGTATCATTAAAATGTGTCATATTTCCTGCACCGCCAGAAGCGATAATTGGAATATTTACAATTTTAGATAATGTTGCCAAGGCTTCATTGGCAAAACCGTCTTTTGTTCCGTCATTATCCATCGATGTGAACAGAATTTCTCCAGCGCCACGTTGTGCGACTTCTTTTGCCCAATCGAATAGTTTGATGTCTGTTGGCTCTTTTCCACCGACTAAATGTACCATCCATTCGCCATCAATTTCTTTGGCATCTATAGCAACCACAATACATTGGTTTCCGAATTTGGAAGCCAATTCATTGATTAATTCAGGTCTTATAACTGCTGCCGAATTGATTGAAACTTTGTCTGCGCCCGCTTGTAATAAGCGATCCACATCTTCTACTGAGGAAATTCCGCCACCAACTGTAAATGGAATATCGACTTGTGCTGCCACATCCAAGACTAATTTTTCCAGTGTTTTTCTTCGTTCTTCCGTTGCTGAAATGTCTAAAAACACCAGTTCGTCCGCGCCTTCATCCGCGTATATTTTTGCCAATTCCACAGGATCGCCAGCATCGCGTAAGTTCACAAAGTTGACACCTTTTACGGTGCGACCGTTTTTGATATCTAAACACGGAATAATTCGTTTTGTAAGCATTATATATGATTAAAT
>CAYGPQ010000080.1:0-9725 GCA_964351775.1 uncultured Kordia sp.
GCAGGTGCAAACAATGCAAGTTCAGGCGAGGCTAAAACAGGTCACGAAGGACACAATCACTAAATAATGGGAGAATTGGGACAATATTTACCAATATTGCTAATGGTCGTAGTTGTATACTTTTTTATACTTGCGCCAAGCATCAAAAGACAAAAACAAGAGAAGAATTTCATGGCAGCCATTAAAAAAGGCGATCGTGTGGTCACTAAAAGTGGAATCCATGGAAAAATTGTTGAACTAAATGATAAAGATAATACCTGTGTAATAGAAACATTAGCAGGAAAAATTAAATTTGAGCGCGCTGCACTTTCAGTAGAAGCAACCACGCGAATCAACAAAACTTCTTAACAAAATACGCTTATACAAAGCACAAAAAAGCATCGTGAAAACGATGCTTTTTTTATTTCTTATATTTATCATTCAAGCCTTTACATTCCATAATCATTGGAATGATTTTTTGAAGTCTACTTTCTTTCGTAGCGACTCTTTTTGCAGCCGAAATATATTCGCAGTATTCTTTCTGATTATAATTGGATAATTTTTTGAAAGCAGTTTTTAAGCTTGAATTTACATTAAAAGCAACTTTTAATTCGTTTGGTAGTACTATTGAAGTATCTTTTTTTAGTACAACCGTTTTTCCATCTTTTTGATATTGCACCGCTTCATCAACATAAACGTTCACTAAAGCTTCAGGAATCGGGTCAGACGCGGAAAATTTCCAATGACGCATGGCTTGGGTTTTTCCTTCTTGCGCATTGACCAATACCTTGGCTTCATCAATCAACAAAGCACCTTGAAAAAACCACAATCCAACATACGATGTAAAAGCACTCAATCCAACAACATTCTTTCCATTCACTGTAAATACAGGAATGTTCCATTTAATAGTTTCTTTAATAGCTGGATTTTTAAGCACAATACTTCGCAACAAACGTAATTTTTCTTCCCATTCGGGGAAATTTAAAATATATGATTCAACAGTTTGGAATTTCTTCATGAGTTGTGAAATTTACACTAAAATAAAAAAGCTACTCATTTAAAAGTAGCTTTTCAATATAATTTCGGTTAAATATTTATTTTTGACTTATGAAGATACTCAAAGCTTTTGCAGTCATAAACAATCTTCTCTTTTTAGGGAAAACATATTTACTGATGGAAGGAATTAATTTTACCATACCTAGAAATCTTCAGTTATTTCTTCTATTCGAAAAAGCGTTGCTATTGATTTCAATTGTACTATCAATCTATTTCTTAACGAAAAAAGCACCTCTTTTCTGGTTTATTTTTAGTTCAATACCTCTTATATTTTTCTTGATATCAACGTTTTAATTATTTTTGATACTTCTCAGCAGTCAATTCTGTAATCTTCACGATCACGTCAATCGCACTCATAATACTTTCTACAGGAACATATTCGTAACGTCCATGAAAATTATGTCCGCCAGCAAAAATATTTGGACACGGTAAGCCCATAAATGATAATTGAGAACCATCTGTTCCACCACGAATAGGTTTGATAAGTGGTGTAATTCCTAATGCTTTCATCGCTTCTTCGGCAATATCAATAATATGATACACAGGTTCTACCTTTTCTTTCATATTGTAATATTGATCTTTCATAACTAAAGTTACAGGATCATAAGCGTACCGACTGTTGATGTCAGCAGTAATCTTTTCGAGTAGTTCTTTTCGAGCTACAAATTTATCTTTATCATGATCTCTAATGATATATTCCAACGTAGTTGCTTCCACACGACCTTTGATGGTATGTAAATGATAAAAACCTTCACGCCCCGTAGTTTCTTGCGGAATTTCGTGCGGTGGTAGCGTATTGATAATTTCGTTTGCAATCAAAATGGCATTGATCATTTTTCCTTTGGCATATCCAGGATGCACAATTTTACCTTTAATAGCAATCTTTGCGCTTGCGGCGTTGAAGTTTTCGTATTCTAACTCCCCAATTTGACTTCCGTCCATCGTATACGCCCAATCTGCGCCAAACTTTGCCACATCAAACTTATGCGCACCACGACCAATTTCTTCATCCGGTGTAAACCCAATACGAATTTTTCCGTGTTTAATTTCAGGATGATTGATGAGGTATTCCATGGCGGAAACAATCTCGCAAATCCCAGCTTTATCATCTGCGCCAAGCAAGGTTGTTCCGTCAGTAGTAATCAATGTTTGTCCTTTATATAACAACAAATCTTCAAAATAATCTGGCGAAAGCACAATATCTTGTTCCGCATTTAAAATAATATCTTTTCCATCATAATTGCGAACAATTTGTGGTTTTACATTTGCGCCTGTAAAATCGGGTGAAGTATCAAAATGTGACACAAATCCGATCGTTGGAACTTCATGCTCCACATTACTCGGCAAGGTTGCCATAATATATGCGTTTTCGTCAATCGTAACATCCGACAATCCAATTTGTTTCAGTTCGGCTACTAGCAAATTGGCTAGATCCCATTGTTTCGCGGTGCTTGGTGTCGTTTCTGAAGTGGAATCAGATTCTGTGTCAATGGTTACATAACTAATGAATCTGTCTATGATATGTTGCATCTATGATTTTTTTTCAAAAATAGCGGATTTTTGAATACTCATGTAATGTTAGGCTATAATTTTTTAAAGAATAAGGTGGCTTTATCAAGATCACGAATCTAATTTCGAACAAATTAAAAATCATTAAAATTTTATTTTATACTTTTTTTGGGAATAAAAAGATTACATTACAGAAACTAAAAAACTTAAAATATGTTAAAAAATTACTTTATTTTCATGTTGATGACACTCTTGTTCTCAACATTTTCGTATGCCCAAATTTCAGGAACCGTCGTCGATGACAGTTCAGAACCCTTGCTAGGAGTTTCTATTGTTGTTAAAGGAACTACCAAAGGAGCAATTTCTGATTTTGATGGAAACTACAAAATTGATGCAAAACAAGGAGACATATTAGTGTTCTCTTATGTTGGTTTTGACTCTCAGGAAGTAACTGTAAACGGAACGGTCATCAATGTAACCATGATATCTGGACTAGGTCTGGATGAAGTGTTATTGATTGGATCACGTAATACAAACAGAACAGCAACAGACACGGCTGTTCCGGTAGATGTGTTGGACGTTTCTGAATTAAAAGAAAGATCGCCACAAATAACGGTTACAGAAATTCTAAACTATGCAGCGCCTTCTTTTTCATCCAATCCGCAAACAATTTCTGATGGAACCGACCACATTGCGCCAGCGTCATTAAGAGGTTTAGGACCCGATCAAGTATTAGTGTTAATCAATGGAAAAAGAAGACATAAAACTGCCTTAGTCAATGTAAACGGTACTTTTGGTAGAGGTAGTGTAGGTTCAGATTTATCTGCAATACCATCCAATGCAATTGACAGAATTGAAATACTAAGAGATGGAGCTGCAGCTCAATATGGTTCTGATGCCATTGCAGGAGTTATCAATATTGTACTAAAGAAAGATACAAACAGACTTCAATTGAGTTTAACAAGTGGAGCTAATTTCACGAGCGAAAGCGGGCCTGATAAAAACATTGATGGAGAAAAAGTGAATGTTGGTGTAAACTACGGACTTCCTATTGGAAAAGATGGTGGTTTTATCAACTTTACAGGAGAATTTAACTTTAGAGGTGACACCAATAGAATGCAAGAATGGGAAGGACAAATATTCAATGCGTATAATTCTATTGAAAGAGTTGCTAACAATGCTGGTTATGATACCTCTTTATTATTAGATGGTGACTTCGATGATATTTTTAACTTTGCTGGTGCAGCCGGAATTACCTTAACAGGAACGGAAACACAAGCGGAACTTAGAACCATATTAGGTGCAGATGTAACGCAGAGTGAATTGGCCGCTAGAGGACAACAACGTAGTGATTACAATATGAGAGTTGGACAATCTCAACTTAGAGGTGCACAGTTTTTTGGAAACCTAGAAATTCCTTTAGGAGAAGATTTAGACTTTTATGCCTTTGGTGGTATTGGATACAAAAATGGAAATGCAGCAGGATTTTACAGATTGCCATTTCAAAGTAGAGCGTATACGCCAGCATATATTGATGGTTTCTTACCAGAAATTAATTCAAACATTACAGATAAAGCAATTGCTATTGGAATTAGAGGTAAAATAGGCGACTGGAATGTAGATTTTAGTAATAACTACGGAAAGAACGCATTCTTATACAGAATTACAAACTCTAACAATGCTTCTTTAGCAAATTCTACTCCATTCGAAGCAGATTCTGGAGGATTCAATTACAGTGAAAACACAAGTAATGTGGACCTTAGTAAATTCTACGAAGATATTTTTGCAGGATTCAATGTTGCTTTTGGAGCAGAATATAGAGTAGAAAACTACGCAATCGTAGCTGGAGAAGAAGCTTCGTACGCACAATACAATACCTTAGGAAATATTCATGATCCAACAGATCCTACATCGGTAGTTCCAACGGATTTCTTTGGAAACAGTAGACCAGGAGGAATTCAAGTATTTCCTGGATTCAAACCAGAAAATGAAGTAAATGCCTTTAGAAACTCTATTGCAGGATACATTGATGTAGAAGCTGACTTTACTGAATCGTTTATGGTAGCTGCAGCGATCCGTTTTGAAGACTTTTCAGATTTTGGAAGCACACTAAATTTCAAATTAGCGACAAGATTAAAAGCCACAGAGAATATAAATATTAGAGCAGGATTCCAAACAGGATTTAGAGCGCCTTCATTACACCAAATTCATTTCAACTCTACATCAACCATATTTGTAGATGGAATTGCCAATGAAGTTGGAATTTTCTCAAACACATCTCGTGTAGCACGTTTATTAGGAATAGAAGCACTAAAAGAAGAAACATCTACAGGATTTACCTTAGGAATTACCGCAAAAATTCCAAGCGCAAATTTAAAATTAACCATCGATGGATATTTGATCAATATTGATGATAGAGTGGTTTTGACAGGTCAGTTTGACGATAACGGAAATGCAGAATTAGCAAGTTTATTTGCGCAAGCAAACGCAAGTCAAGCTGCATTCTTTGCAAACGCTGTGGATACACAAACAAAAGGTATTGACATTGTAGTAGATCATAAAGCAACCCTTTCTGACAATTTAAAACTAACAAATACATTAGCATTTACATTCTCAGAAACTTCCGTAGAAAATGTAATAATTCCATCAGCAATAGCGGATGCAGGATTATCAGATACGTATTTTGATACTACAAGTAGAATATTTTTAGAAGCTTCTGTGCCAAGAACGAAAGGAAACTTATCTCACAACCTTAAAATAGGAGACAAGTGGAATATCTTTTTAAGAAACAGTTACTTTGGAGAAGTTGAAGAAGCTACAAACATTACCGATCCAAGTATAGACAGAATTTATGCAGGTAAAATTGTAACGGACTTAAGTTTTGGATACAGCGTAAACGAAAACTTAAAACTAACGCTTGGTGCTAACAACTTATTGGATGTATATCCAGATATCTCAGATCCAGCATTTCAATCAAGTGGTAGATTCTTATATTCTAGACGTGCTACTCAGTTTGGAACCAACGGAAGACACGTTTTTGCACGATTGAGTTTATCGTTATAAACACAAGATATTTTAACATAATTAAAAGACTCCTAAATTGGGAGTCTTTTTTTGTATGTACATAAGACTAAATTTAAAAAATCAACTATTTTTGCACAAACAATACAACATGTACCAATTTCTTGTAAAACCTATCCTTTTTCTTTTCGATCCTGAAAAAGTGCATCATTTTACCTTTTCACTCATCCGAACACTTTGTAAAATTCCTTTCATTAAAAATATGTTCAGAGGAATATATGTGGTGAATGATAAACGCTTAGAACGGACAGTTTTTGGTTTAACATTTAAAAATCCCGTGGGTTTAGCCGCTGGATTTGATAAAGACGCCAAACTTTACAATGAACTCTCCAACTTTGGATTTGGTTTTATTGAAATAGGAACGTTGACGCCAAAACCACAAGCAGGAAATCCTAAAAAACGATTATTCCGCTTAAAGCAGGACGAAGCTATCATTAACCGTATGGGATTCAACAATGGTGGCGTTCAGGATGCGGTAGCGCGTTTAAAAAAGAACAAAGGCGTTTTAATTGGTGGAAACATCGGGAAGAATAAAGTGACGCCAAACGAAAGCGCAGTAGAAGATTACAAAATCTGTTTTGAAGCCTTATTTCCGCATGTAGATTACTTTGTGGTGAATGTGAGTTCGCCAAACACACCCAATTTACGGGCTTTGCAAGACAAAGAACCGTTGACAAAGTTACTGATGACGTTGCAAACAATGAATGATGCGAAAGATGCACCAAAGCCAATCTTACTAAAAATTGCTCCCGATTTAACCAACGAACAACTCGAAGATATTATTGACATCGTTGCGGAAACCAAAATTGCAGGCGTTATTGCGACAAATACAACCATTTCTCGTGAAGGTTTACAATCGCCAGACAAAGATGAAATGGGCGGATTAAGTGGAAAACCATTAACAAATCGTTCCACAGAAGTCATTCGTTTCTTAGCAGAAAAAAGCAACAAAGCCTTTCCAATCATTGGTGTAGGAGGCATTCACTCTGCGGAAGATGCGTTAGAAAAATTAGAAGCTGGCGCTGACTTAGTACAACTCTATACAGGATTCATATATCAAGGTCCAAAACTAGTAAAAGACATTAACAAGCGAATTCTTCAAGAATCATAATAAAAAAAATACTTTCAACAAAAAAGTCCAATGAAATATGATTCATTGGACTTTTTTATGTGAAATATAACGTTGTTATTCAGGAGCTTCCGACTCTTTACTTTTTCCAACAAAAAATAATACAATACCGACGACGACCATTCCAATTCGGATAGCCCAACCTGTGGTTTCTCCCCAACTATCAATCCATATCAGTAGTTTGAATTGCATTTCAAAAAAAGATAAAATAATGGAGCCAATCCCAAAAATGGCTAAGTACATACCGATAGTTTTCATAAATAGTTGATTATTAGTTTAACTAAATATATAAAAAAATATAATAACGGAGGACTTTCATTTCTATAGTTATTTTGTGCAAAGAAAAGCTGTTGTTGCTATCTATTTGTAAATCAAACACATGAAACATTTCTTCTACAAAGTTATAAGATTATTTTTTTTACAATGGTCTCATTTCCTGACTGTATTTTCACAAAATACAATCCGCTTTTTAAATTTAGAAAAGAAAAATGATACATAGCTTTTCTTGTAGGAGTTGTATATGTTTTAACCAAAGTTCCTAATGCATCATACACTTCAACCTGTTGAATGTTTTCTTGGTTTGTATTGTGAATTTGAATTGATTTCGCAACAGTATTCGTGCTGATATGAAAAGAGGTTTGGGTTTCTAACTCTTCAATTCCTAGCGAAACTAATAAAACCGTAAGTGTGCCCACTTTTGCATTGGAAAAAGGAGCAACGTTCTGTAAACTTGAAATTGGTTGCTGTGGAACCGTTTCAGGATTAGCGAAAGAATACGTAGTGCCTTCTTCTGTTCCAGCATCATATGGATATAAATCCATGACAATACTCGGAATCCAATCGCCATTCATATCAATAAACGATACACTATTTACTTGAATCATCCAATCGGGACTTGGCGCAATCATAGAAGCTAATGAAAGTAACGGAAAATCTTTATCAACAGTAATCGCTACGGAAGCGCTGCTTGTTGGCGAAAAAGTTGCAAAAGGTTGATCAAAAGCTACATCTGCATTGCCAGCCATCATTGCGTTTTGTATTTCTAAATTAAAATCGTCATCTACGCCACCTTCTGCTACATTTTCTATACCTAAAGTAGCTAACATTCCTGCGCCTACAAAAACTATGTTACTATTATGCGTTGCGCCAACTAAATCTGACCAATGCGCGTTCGTTGGAAAATTTGCAATAGGATGTGTCGTCTGACTCCAAGTACCTTGAAACGTAACGGTATAATTAGCCGTTTGCGTTTGTGCTGACAGGGAAGTTGAAAGAAAAAACAATACATAAAAAGTAATTCGTGAAATAAAATAGAAATTTTTCATAGCATGATGGAGTAGTGTATACTATGAGAAGTCGTAAAAAGGGATGACTTCATTACAAAAGTGTATGTATTAAATTAAAAAAACATATTTTTATACGCTTAAAAACACACACATTGGATATCGAAATACTCATCGGGTTTGTCACAGCGACGACATTATTAGCACTTACGCCGGGACCTGATAATATCTATGTATTAATGCAAAGTATCGTAAATGGTCGTAAATACGGAATCGCCACAGTACTAGGATTGATGACAGGTTGCCTCATTCACACATCTGTAGTAGCGTTTGGAGCGTCTGCGATTCTCAAAGAAAATCCTAAATTATTTTTCATCATCAAACTATTTGGTGCGTTGTATTTAGTGTATCTGGCTTACAAAGTTTTCAAAAGTTCAGGCGATATTGAATTAGGAAATGACGCTGTTCCCAAGAAAAGCGTCTTTCAATTATTCAAACAAGGATTCATCATGAATGTGCTCAACCCAAAAGTGACCTTATTCTTTTTGGCATTATTCCCTGGATTTCTATTCAGTAATACCATCAGTGAAGTTGTTCAGTTTTACATTTTAGGATTGCTATTTATGTTGGTGTCTTTCATCATTTTTAGTGGAATCGCAATTTTGGCAGGTACCATTTCGGATACGATCAAAGAGAATAAAAATGTTGGCATGTACATGAAATGGTTACAAATCATTGTTTTTGTTGGAATAGCTGTTTATATATTAATATAAAAATATGGTTGTCTAAAAAGTATATTTTTTGCCGAACAAAACCATGTGTTTTACTTGATTCAGTTTCACATAAATATTGAAAATCAACACGTTTAGATTAAAAAAAGTAAAAATGATGTTTTCAAAACTTTTTAGACAACCTCATAGTCTTATTCTTGATCACATCCTAGTTTGGTCACACAAATAAGTACACATGATAATGTAGTAAAGCAAAAAGGAACGATAGTTGCAGATCCTGCTAAATCAACTTTTCCTCCATTCATTTGATCAAGATTAGAAATTGATTTCTTGTTCAATTTCAAATTTTTTAAACTTTGTTTTTTCATAATTAATAGTGGTTTTAAAATTTTAATAATACCCCAAAGTACTAGTTATATTTGTATAAAAAGAACAAAGTAACTTATGATTCATAAATTACGAGTGATTTTAAAAATGACAATAAAAAGATGTATATATCTGTAAATCAGATAATAAAGTATTTAATTTTATGTTTTTTTTACGTGTTAGGTGTTTTTTAAATTATAATGAATTGCAGAAAATTTTCAGACTTACAATTCATAAATATCCAGAGACATACTTTTTTTTAAGGTATTTTTCTTGCCTAATTTCAATCTCACTAATTAACTTCAAACGTATAAAAATATGGAAGGAAAAAAACTTAAAAAATTTAGGGTTGACTAAAAACTGAATCAGAAATCTTATCGTGTTTGCACTGCTACCAATAATACAATCTTTATTAAAAAAAAGGTGACATTATCATTTAATAGATTATTTTCTTTGAAGTTTTTTTCAGGATTTATTCTTTGATTTCATCATTTGTAAACTTAACTATTTTTACATGAAAAACTCCTATAAAAATATTTCCTAAAACGTTTTCGTTGATTATCTTTGACAATCTATGGAAAACATTAAAAT
>CAYGPQ010000080.1:9735-20327 GCA_964351775.1 uncultured Kordia sp.
AAATAATAGAATGTCCGCGAGATGCCATGCAAGGCATCAAAATGTTTATTCCTACGGATAAAAAAGTACAATACATCCAATCGTTGCTTCGTGTGGGTTTTGATACGATTGATTTTGGAAGTTTTGTATCTCCTAAAGCCATTCCTCAAATGGTGGATACTGCCGAAGTTTTATCCAAACTTGATTTGTCTACAACAACAAGTAAGTTATTAGCAATTGTTGCGAATGTTCGCGGTGCAAATGAGGCAAGTGCACATCCAGAAATTCAATACTTAGGATATCCGTTTTCCATTTCTGAGAATTTTCAAATGCGGAATACACACAAAACGATTGCACAATCCATAGAAACTTTACAAGAAATTCTAAATATTGCCGACAAAACCAACAAAGAAGTGGTAGCCTATCTTTCGATGGGATTTGGAAATCCGTATGGTGATCCATGGAATGTAGAAATCGTAGGCGAGTGGACAGAAAAACTTTCCAATATGGGCGTGAAAATTTTATCACTGTCTGATACCATTGGTTCTTCCACACCAGAAGTGATAGATTACTTATATGCAAACTTGATTCCTAAGTATCCAGAAATCGAATTTGGCGCACATTTACACACGACACCAACCTTATGGTATGAAAAAATTGATGCAGCTTACAAAGCAGGTTGTAGGCGTTTTGATGGCGCAATTCAAGGGTTTGGCGGTTGCCCGATGGCAAAAGACGAACTCACAGGAAATATGCCAACAGAGAAAATGGTTTCGTATTTTACGGCTGCAAAAGCAAACTCAGGCATTCAAGCAATGAGTTTTGAATCGTCTTACAATGAAGCTTCTAAGATTTTTAATTACTATCATTAGTTTTTCAATATTGAGTTGAAGGCTTTCGCTCTCAATACTAACATCTCACTACTCACTACCAATAGCACACAACTTACAAACATATTAACAAATTGTTATCTGAACACAGCAATAGTGTTAATTATATAAAAAGTGGTATATTCGCATGCAATTATATCTTAATTGCGACATGATAGCACACGACAACAAAATTTTAGGCGAAGGACTCACTTATGACGACGTATTATTAGTTCCCGCTTTCTCCGAAGTACTTCCTAGAGAAGTCAATATTCAAACAAAATTTACTAGAAATATAACGATCAATGTTCCGATTGTTTCAGCAGCAATGGACACGGTTACCGAATCGTCTATGGCAATTGCCATGGCACGTGAAGGTGGAATTGGCGTTTTGCACAAAAACATGACCATTGCACGACAAGCGCAAAAAGTTAGAAAAGTAAAACGTGCAGAAAGCGGAATGATTATAGATCCGGTAACGTTACCATTAACAGCAACAGTTGCTGACGCAAACGCAAACATGAAAGAACACAGCATTGGTGGAATTCCGATTGTTGATGAAGCAGGAACACTCAAAGGAATTGTAACTAATAGAGATTTACGCTTTGAGCACGATAGTAAACGTCCAATAATTGAGGTAATGACCAGTGAAAACTTAATCACTTCTTCCGAAGGAACTTCGTTAAAAGATGCTGAAAAAATTCTTCAAAAACATAAAATTGAAAAGCTTTTAATAGTAAACGATCAATACAAACTAAAAGGTTTAATCACATTTAGAGACATTACGAAAGTTACACAAAAACCAATTGCCAATAAAGATACCTTCGGACGCTTGCGTGTGGCTGCTGCTTTAGGCGTTACGGTCGACGCAGTAGAAAGAGCAGAAGCCCTAGTAAAGGCAGGTGTTGATGCTGTTGTGATTGATACAGCGCATGGACATACAAAAGGTGTTGTAGATGTGTTAAAAGCCGTAAAAGCAAAGTTTCCAAACTTAGATGTCATTGTCGGAAATATTGCCACAGCCGAAGCCGCAAAATACTTAGTAGCAGCTGGTGCAGATGCAGTAAAAGTAGGAATTGGTCCAGGATCAATCTGTACAACTAGAGTAGTGGCAGGAGTTGGTTTTCCTCAATTTTCAGCTGTATTGGAAGTTGCTGCAGCGATTAAAGGTAGTGGTGTTCCAGTAATTGCAGATGGAGGAATAAGATATACAGGCGATATTCCAAAAGCAATTGCCGCAGGTGCCGATTCTGTAATGTTAGGTTCATTACTAGCAGGAACGAAAGAGTCACCGGGAGAAACTATCATTTACGAAGGAAGAAAATTCAAATCGTATCGTGGAATGGGTTCTGTAGAAGCTATGAAAGAAGGTTCAAAAGATCGTTATTTTCAAGATGTTGAAGCAGATATCAAAAAACTTGTACCAGAAGGAATTGTAGGTCGTGTTCCATACAAAGGCGATTTAGACGAAAGTATTCATCAATTTATTGGCGGATTGCGTGCTGGAATGGGCTATTGCGGCGCAAAAGACATAGAAGCATTGAAAGAGACTGGACGTTTTGTACGCATTACAGCAAGTGGAATCAATGAAAGTCATCCACATGATGTTGCAATCACCAAAGAAGCACCAAACTATTCGAGAAGATAACACTTCGATAGCTACGCTAGGTATCTTCAATCAAAATATATTTTGATCTCAATAATGCTAAGTGTGACACATTTCGATTCTGCTCAGTGTGTTCACTTATGATATAAACACTAAAAAGCCTGTAAAATATTCGGAAATTCGAAATGATTACAGGCTTTATATTTTCGTTAGTTTCTATGATAGTATAAATTACTATACAGGAAGCGTTCCACCACATTGTACAGCACAAGCTATACCTTGACTGCTTATGGAGCCATCACTTTCACAAACCGTAGGATGATACGAAGGACATTCAATAGATCCCATACTTCCACCTTTAATTTGATTTCCTTTCAAGTTTGAAATTAACGTTTTTTCAAGTCTTAACACTTTTACATTCTTTTTTTTCATGATCTAAAGTTTTGATTTGACAACAAGATATTAAATCATCTTTTTCAATCGAAGAAAATGTTGTTAATAAATAAGAATTACTTCCTCAAATTAATGAACTTGAGATCGGTTTTAAAATAGAGAATGCCTTGTATATATTACTACATACAAGGCATTTTAAAAATGTTTTAAAAATTGCTTACTTCTTTTTTGCTTCAATATCTAATCCTAGTTTTTTAGCAACTTTCATCGTAAGATCATATAATGGATCTACATACGCCAATTCGTTTCCATCAAGCGTAAATACTTGTGTGTATTTCTCTTCTTGTGCAACAACAGCAACAGCATTTCCAACTTTCTGATACAGTGGACGCATTAATTCTTCTTGCTTCAATTGTGCTAATTGCGCAGCATTTTGTCTAAATTTTTGAATATCAGCTTCCAACTCAAAAATTTCTTGTTGCTTTTTCTTTTTTTGCTCTTCCGTCATTGTAGCGAATGCTTTGTTAGCTTCTTCAACTTCCTTAGCATACGCATCAAGCTTTAATTTCAAATCGCTCTGTAATTGCTTTTCATAATCTTGAATTCCTTTTTGAACTTGAGGAATTTCTGGCAATTGGGAAACGATAATATTAATATTAACAGTTCCTACTTTTGTTTGAGCAGAAGCTGCAAACGAAAAAAATACGATTGCTACTGTGCAAAGTAAATGTTTAATTCTCATCTAATTAATTTTTTATTTTTTCAAAGTTGGCTAATGTAATGAAAACATCATACCAAAAAAACCATATTATGTAAAATTAACGTTTTTTTACATGATTATTCAGCTAATTGACCTCTGTGTGGTTTCAACTTTTCACGCATAAAAGGAACATCATCTTGACGAACAATCATGGTGGCACTTACGTGCATTTCTGAATACGCTTCTGTTGTAATAGTTTCACCTTCAATGTTTTCTAGTGCAATAAACTCTTTTAAGTGTACACAATGATGTTCAGCTGTACGTTTCGCTGCTGGACCTCTAAAATCCCAAATCAGTTTTACTTTAGCCATGTTTTTATAATTTATGCAAAATTAGACATCTTGTTGAAAAACAAACCATAAAAACATAAAAAAAGCGAATGAAAACCATTCGCTTCTTAAGATATATTTTACTAGTTACATTATTTTGCTACGATTTTAAATGTCTTTGAGAGCGCTTGTGAAGTAATTTTCACGATATAAATATTATTTTTAGGCAAGTCTAAAAAGGTATTATAACTTCCGTTGATGGCAACATTTTTCAAATCTACTACTTTGCGTCCCAATAAATTATAAATGGCAATATTGGCCGTTTTTTCTAAGCCGACAACTGTTAGTTTTCCATTGCTATAACTTGTCTTTATTTTTTTTAAATTTTGATCATCCTGTTCTTGAATACTTAAATATTCAATTGCATAAGTATCTGTAAATCTTTTGTTTTTAGCTTCTAGCGCAAACAAAGTTGTGGTCGTAATCAATGCCGTAATTAAAATATAAAGCTTCTTCATATCCATCTGTATTATATTGGTTCTTACTCATTTAATTAAAAAAGAAACGTCTTTAATTTGTTAAAATACCAAAAATCAAGCCAAAAAGTTAGGAAGAATATAATAATAGGTCTCTTTATTTGTTGTGTACTATTGATGAATTCTTATTTTTGTCTTTCTCAAAAAAAAATACATAATGAAATGAGCCTTGATCTGTATGTTGATATCAAACTATATAATTTTTGGCAAATTTCATCTGACAGTACTAAAAAATAAAAATTGACAAATGAAAAATAGCATTCAATTATTTCTTATTCTTTTGGTTTCATTGACCAGTTTTGCACAGTCAAAAAAAGATAAAGTATTATTTTCTATTGAAGGAGAGCCAACGTTTGTTTCTGAATTTTCAAGAGTTTACAAAAAGAATCTTGATATTATTGATAAAAAAGATCAAAAAGATATCCAAGAATATTTTGAACTGTTTCTTGAATATAAATTAAAGTTAAAAGAAGCAAGAAACCTTAATCTTGACGAAAAAGAAACCTACAAGAAAGAATTAGCAGGATACAGAAAGCAATTGTCTAGCAATTATTTGACAGATACAAATGCTACGGAACAATTGGTAAAAGAAGCCTACGAACGTTTACAAAAGGAAGTAAAGGCGAGTCATATTCTTATTAATGTTTCATTGGATGCGGCTCCTAAAGATACTTTAGTAGCTTATGAGAAAATTATGAGCCTTCGAAAATCAATCTTGGATGGAGCTGATTTTGGCGAAGTTGCCATGAAAAATTCAGACGATCCATCTGCAAAAGGAAACGAACGCATACAAGCCAATAAAGGTAATCTTGGATATTTTTCAGCATTCCGAATGGTATATTCGTTTGAATCTGCTGCTTACAATACAAAGGTAGGCGAAGTTTCCATGCCCATTCGTACACAATATGGATACCATATTATTAAAGTGGAAGATGTTCGACCAAATGTCGGAGAAATTACGGTAGCACATATTTTACTATTAGATAAAAAAGAAGGTGAGGAGAAGGAAAATCCGGAAGAAAAAATAAAAGATATTTATACGCAATTACAATCGGGAAGCGATTTTGGGAAATTAGCAAAACGTTTTTCAGAAGATAGAAGTTCAGCCGTAAATGATGGTAAATTGCCAAAATTTAGTCGTGGACGATTGCGCTCAAAAGAATTTGAAGATATTGCCTTCTCCTTAAAAGAAGCAAACGAATACTCAAAACCGTTCCAATCAGAATTTGGTTGGCACATTGTAAAGTTGATCTCAAAACATAAAATGAACAGTTTTGAAGAAGAAAAGTCCGTATTGGAACGAAAAATTAAAAATGATAAAAGAGCCAATGTAATCAATACGTCGATTCTTAAAAAAATAAAAAAACGTTATACAATCACCGAGAGTGAAAATGCAAGAGATGATTTCTACAAACTTGCAGAAGATGCTGCTTTTTTCACGAGAAATTGGAAAAAACCAACGGACAGTATCTTTTTAAATAAAACATTAGTTCAAATAAAAGACTCAAAAATTCTATATGATGAATTTGCTACTTATGTATTAAAAGTTAGTGACCGATTTACCACTAAAAATCCAAATGCGAAAAGCTTTATCAACTATCAATACACACAATTCATGGAAGCCAAATTATTGGCATTCTATGAAAGTGATTTAGAAAATGTAGATGAAGATTTTGCCGCTATTTATGGTGAATATCGTGATGGATTATTGTTGTTTGATTTAATGGAAACTGAAATTTGGGAAAAAGCAAAAATTGACACCTTAGGATTGGATAAATTCTTCAATGAGAACAAAGAAAATTACAAATGGGAAAAGCGTGTAGAAGCGGTTATTGCTTCCTGTACTCAAGAAGAAGCAGCGAAACAAGTACAACAGTTGTTGCAAGAAGGAAAATCTTTGGAAGCTATCAAGCAAGCAGTCAATAAAGATAGTAAAGTAAACGTTATCTTTTCGCCAGGTGTTTATGAAGAAGCACATCGAAATCTTCCAGAAGGGTTTACATTTGAAAAAGGTGTGTCACAGATTTTTAAAGATGGGAAAACTGACTTTACGATTATAAAAGTGAACGAAATTCTGCCAGAAAGCAACAAGGAACTTTCGGATATCAAAGGAAAGGTAATCAGTGATTATCAAGTATATCTTGAAAAAGAATGGATAAAAACCTTGAAGAAAAATTACAAAGTAGACATCAATAAAAAAGTATATCGCAACCTAGAAAAATATATTAAATAATTCATATTGAAGAAATTAAGTCTCATAGTCAGTATCTTTTTATGTATTTCATGTGAATATTTTCAATCATCGAATGAAGATGAGCCTGTGGCAAGAGTTGGTGAAAGTTATTTATACAAAAGCGATTTAGCGCCGTTACTTTCCGAAACGATGGCTGCAGAAGATAGTACGATTATTGTGAACAATTACATCAATCGGTGGGCAACACAAGAATTATTTATTCAACGCGCAAAAATAAACCTATCACAAGAAAAACAAGATACTTTTGAAGAATTAGTTGCTGAATATCGCAAAGATTTATACATAGAAGCCTACAAAGAAGCCATTGTCAAAAAAACAATAGACACCACCGTCACGGCTTTTGATGAAGCTGCCTATTATGATGTGAATAAAGAAAACTTTAAGCTCAACGAAGAATTACTCAAACTGCGCTACATCAACATTGGGAAAGATAATTCGAACATCGAAGAAATCACAGAACGTTTCAAACGTTTTAATACCGAAGACAAACACATATTGGATTCATTAGCGATTCAATTCAACAACTATTCGCTCAATGATTCTATTTGGGTTAAAGAGACACAGGTGTTCAATAAAATTCCTGTAATCACCAATGAAAATAAAGACAAATACTTAAAAAAATCACAATTTTCTCAAATAGAAGATTCATTAGAAGTATATTTGGTGCGAATTGAGGATAAAATCGGTAGAAACGACACCGCGCCGCTTGCGTATGTACGTCCTACAGTACGACAAATTATCCTTAATAAGCGAAAGCTTGAATTTATCAGAAAATTAGAAAAAGACATCACAAAAGATGCCATTAAGCAAAAACAGTTTGAAACTTACAATTAACACAATGAAGCAAAGTATATATGTACTTGTGCTGCTTGTAGCATTTGGAATGCAAGCGCAAGAAAAAGAAGATGCAACAATGGTTACTGAAACCATGGTGGAAGCGAAAACACAAACAAAAGACTCTACAAAATCAAACTCTCAACGAATCAAAATTGATGGCGTTGCGGCGGTAGTTGGTGACTATATTATCTTAGAATCAGATATTGACAAAACATTTTTAGA
Organism: uncultured Kordia sp.; assembly: GCA_964351775.1. Taxonomy (GTDB): domain Bacteria; phylum Bacteroidota; class Bacteroidia; order Flavobacteriales; family Flavobacteriaceae; genus Kordia. The sequence goes on from CAYGPQ010000080.1 coordinate 17,461, forward strand.
TTTCCAACAACAAGGTATTTCAATGGAAGGATTTACACGATGTAAATTGCTAGGAAAACTGATGGAAGACAAATTGTATGCACACCAAGCAATACAAGATAGTATTGAAGTTTCTCCCGGAGAAATCAGAGATCGTGTCAATCAAAACATTGAATACTTCAGTCAACAAACAGGAGGAATGCCAGAATTATTAAAATTCTATGCGATGGAAGACGAAGCTACATTGCGCGAACGTTTAACGGAAATTACCAAAGTACAATTTTTAACGAACCGTATGCAATCAAAAGTAGTACGTGATGTAGAAATTACACCTGAAGAAGTACGTCAGTTCTTTGAGAAGATTCCTGTAGATCAACGCCCAGTGATTGGTGTAGAGTTGGAAGTAGCTCAAATTATCATTGCGCCAGATCCTTCGGAAGAAGCCGTTAAAAAAGTAGTAGACAAACTAAATCAAATAAAACAAGAAGTAGAAGCAGGTTCAAGTTTTGGAACCAAAGCCATTTTATATTCAAAAGATAGAGCGTCCGGTCGTCAAGGTGGATTAATGCAGATCAACAAAAGGATGTCTTTAGCGAAAGAATTTAAAGATATCGCATTTTCGCTGCAACAAGGTGAAATCTCTGATCCGTTTGAAACAGAATTTGGATGGCACATTGTAATGATTGATAAAGTTCGTGGACAAGAAAGAGATGTACGTCACATTTTATTAATTCCAGAAATTACCAACGAAAAATTGGAAGAGGCTCGTAAAGAAATTGATACCTTACGTCAACGAATCTTAGCGGGTGAACTTACTTTTGATCAGGCAGCACGTTCATTCTCAGATGATAAAGAAACACGTAATAATGGAGGAAAACTCATCAATCCAGCTACGTATGACACACACTTTGAACTCACAAAAATGGATCCTGAACAATACTCGCAAATTGAGCCATTAAAAGGAGATGAAATTTCAATTCCTTTAATTGACGAAACAAGAACGGGTCAAAAACGATTCAAACTACTCAAAGTGACCAATCGGTATAACGAACATGTTGCAGATTATTCCAAAGATTATATCAAAATAAAAAGCTTAGCACTCAAAGAAAAGCAGTTAAAAGAAGTTGGAAAGTGGATTACACAAAAAATCGAAGCTACCTATATTAGTGTAAATAGTGATAATCGTAATTGTGAATTTACAAATAACTGGTTAAAAAAATAATTTCCCTATGTCAGATGTTACCGCTATTGAAAATCTTGTAAAAAAACACAAGGAACTCAAGAACGAAATTGCGAATATTATTGTTGGTCAAGAAAGTGTGATAGATCAAATATTACTTTCTATATTTTCTGGAGGACATGCCTTATTAATTGGTGTTCCTGGATTGGCAAAAACATTAATGGTAAACACCATCGCTACGACATTAGGACTCAACTTTAAACGGATTCAGTTTACACCCGATTTAATGCCGAGTGATATCTTAGGAAGTGAAATCTTAGACGAATCTCGTCACTTTAAATTTATAAAAGGACCCATATTTGCCAATATTATCTTGGCAGATGAAATCAATCGTACACCACCAAAAACACAAGCGGCATTGTTAGAAGCAATGCAAGAACGCGCAGTAACGGTTGCAGGTCATCATTACAAACTCGATTTGCCATACTTTGTGTTGGCCACACAGAACCCAATAGAGCAAGAAGGAACGTATCCGTTACCAGAAGCACAATTGGACCGTTTTATGTTTGCTATTCACTTAACGTATCCTTCATTTGAAGAAGAAGTGCAAGTGGTAAAAGCAACGACTACCAATATTGAAAATACGGTAAATCCATTATTTAACGCTAAAGAAATTATAGAAATTCAACAATTGATTCGTAAAATTCCTGTAGCTGATAATGTGGTAGAATATGCAGTTCGATTGGTGTCAAAAACACGTCCAAAAGAAGTAACGGCAACAGACTTAGTAAGGCAATATGTCGATTGGGGCGCAGGGCCAAGAGCATCGCAAAATCTAATCTTAGCAGCAAAAGCGCATGCCGCTATCAACGGAAAGTTTTCTCCTGATATTGAAGATGTGCAAGCGGTTACTATTGGAATTTTATCTCACAGAGTAATTCGAAACTATAAAGCGGAAGCTGAAGGAATTACCATAGAAAAAATCATCAAAAGTTTGTTCTAAAATTTTATTAAAAGATTAAAAATTAAAAGATTTAATAGTAGATTCTTTAAATTTTTATTTCTTTATAAAAACGAAATATTTAGTATTATCAAAAAAAAGTATCTCAAATTATGAAATTCGTAATTAGGAATACTTTTTTTAATTTATTTTAAATTTAATGCAATAAAATCGCAGAACTGATAAAAATAATTAGGTAAAAATAAAGCGATACTGATTTTTTTTAAAAATCAAGATAATTTTGTAATTTCGCAAGACTTTCTAAACACTAAAAAAACGAATATATGGCCTTCGATATTGATATGATAAAAAAGGTTTACGAAACAATAGTGGAACGTGTAGACAAAGCGCGTGAAATTACTGGTAAACCATTAACACTTTCAGAAAAAATACTCTACGCTCACTTATGGGACGGAACGCCAAGCAAAGCATTTGTTAGAGGAAAAGATTATGTAGATTTTGCTCCTGATCGTATTGCTTGTCAAGATGCAACCGCACAAATGGCATTATTGCAATTTATGCAAGCTGGAAAAACAAAAGTAGCAGTTCCAACCACCGTACATTGTGATCACTTAATCCAAGCAAAAGTAGGAGCAACAAGTGATTTGCAAGCTGCCATGAACAATAGTAGTGAAGTATTTAGTTTCTTAGAATCAGTATCAAATAAATATGGAATTGGTTTTTGGAAACCAGGCGCAGGAATTATTC
>CAYGPQ010000081.1:0-20165 GCA_964351775.1 uncultured Kordia sp.
AGCGAAGTCGAAGTGTTATTTCAGTTCAATACTATCTGAATTCAACGTAATTAGTTCTTGCTTGTATAAGCTTCCAATTGCCTTCTTAAAGCTCTTTTTGCTCATATTTAAGCGTTTTTTGATCTCTTCCGGATCACTTTTATCGTGCAAAGGCAAACTTCCTCCATTGCGTTCCAAAGCATCTAACACTACTTGTGCAGAAGGTTCTATATTTTTATAGCCTATTTTTTGTAAAGAAAGGTCTATTTTATTATCATCTCGAATTTTTGAGATCACACCTTTTAGCTTTTCTCCAAGTTTTAATTCTTTAAAGATTTCATCATTGTATACCAATCCTTTGTGTTTTTGATTGATAATCATTTCGACACCTAGCTCTGTAAAACGAGACACCATTAAATCGACCTCATCAAAACGTTCCACAGTCAATTCATCATTGCTCAAATATTTATTCGTCTTGCTCGAACCCACCAAACGATTTGTTTCTTCATCCAAATAACAATACACAACGTACCATTTTCCTTCTTCCATTTCGCGCGCTTGCTCTTTAAACGGCACAAACAAATCTTTCTCTAATCCCCAATCTAAAAATGCTCCATAATCACTCAACGCTGTAACGCGAAGCAATGCAAATTCGTTTACTTTCGTATATGGTTTCAAGGTTGTTGTAACTGGTCGCTCATGACTATCTAAATAGGCGAAAACAGTCAGCTTATCTCCTATTTCAAAAGATGTTGGTACATATTTATTTGGCAACAGTATATCATTTCCTTCCTCATCGCCCAAGAAAAGTCCTGGAGGCGTTTCTCTTAATATTTCTAATGTATTGAGTTGTCCTAAGTGAATCATGCTTATAAATTTGCGCCAAAGGTACGTTTTATCTGAATATTACAACAAAAAAACGCCATCCTATTAAAGATGACGTTTTTTAAATTCTGTAATCGTAAAAAAGTGCAATCTAGTTGTAAACTGCTTGTTTTCCGAAATGTACTGTTAGTAAATAATATACAACAGCTCTGTATTTGTTTCTGTTTGAACGACCGTATTTTTCCATCACTGCATCAATAGCTTTGTCTAAATCAGCACTATCAGCTAATCCTAATTTCTTTACCAAGAAATTGTTTTTTACAGTTGCCAATTCTTTTTCGTCCGATCCTGAAACGGTAGCTGCGTCTTTGTTATAAATTGCTGGTCCACAACCTACAGTTACTTTAGTTAATAAATCCATATCTGGAGTTACACCACATTTGTCTTTTAAATCTGCTGCATACTTTGCAATTAGCTCGTCTCTCTTGCTCATAATTTCTGAAAATTTAATTATAAAAATTGATTAATAATATATGTGTTCAAATGTAATTGACACACAGATATTATGGTTTTTTTAGTAGTACAAGTTATTAATTTTCGTTGAAAAACTTAAAATAATCGATCAAAGTATCGTCATTTTCAATTCTTGGCGTAAAAACTTCTAAAATTTTTGGTTGTTCACTTGCTCCATAAAATGCTTTCAAGGCATCTTGAAGCGATAGTTCATCAGCAGCTGTTTGGTATTCGAAGTGATACATTTCAGCCAATTGTTTGGCAGTATGTGTATGAATGGTTTCAAAATAGGTGCTAAAGTTTTCTGTATTTTTATTTCCTGGTAAAATTCTAAAAATTCCACCACCATTATTATTCACGATGATGATTCGAAAGTTTTTCGGAATGTAATTATTCCACAGTGCGTTACTGTCATAAAAGAAACTCAAATCGCCGCTGATCAACATGGTTTGTTTTTCGGCTACGACCGAAGTACCAATTGCAGTAGATGTACTTCCGTCAATTCCGCTAGTTCCTCTGTTGCAGAATAATTCAACACTTGCATCAATTTCAAATAATTGTGCATATCGTACGGTAGAACTATTTCCCAAATGCAAAATTACAGCACTTGGCAACGAAGCCAAAATTGCTTCAAACGCTTTTAAATCTGTAAAATTGATTTGCTTTACATACTGTGCATGCTTTTGTTGTCGATCTTCCTTAATCGTATTCCAAAAAGATTTGTACGAACTCTCGATCGGTTTCGTTTGCGGAAAGAAAGCTTCAAAAAAGTGATTCGGATTCATCTTAAAAAAATGTTCCAAACAGAAAAAAGTATCAAAAACTCTATTTTCGTGAATATGCCAATGATGTTTGGGTTGCCGCTTTCGCAGAATTGCCTTTACTTTTTTAGACACAATCATTCCTCCTAACGTAACCAATATTTCTGGCTGAAATTCGTCCAACAACGCTTCATTTTTTTCGATGGGTAAAATCATTTGATCTATCGCATTGAAAAAAGCATCATCCCGTAAGTTTGAAGTCGTTTCTGTAAACACCAATACAGACGGATCATTTGCTAAAATTTTTAAATATTTCTTTGAAATGGTATGCGGTGGCAAAGTTCCTACCAAGACCATTTTTCGAGTAGAAGTACTCCAAATTTGCGCCGCATTGGAAATTTTTTCATCATCAATTTCTTCATGCAATTCCAAAGGCTGCACTTTTGGAAAAATACTGGCAGTTTCTTGCATGCCATACAAAGGTTCATCAAAAGGCGCATTGATGTGTACTGGGCCATTTTTTTCAACAGCCGTATTTAGCGCAGTATTAATTTCCTTTTCATTATATGCTTGTACTTTTTCTTGAAGCTTGCGTTCCATCTCTGGCGACAATTGATGCGTTTCACTCAAAATAGTACTTTTATGGGTAATATCTTGTTTAAGATTTGCTTCGTAATTGATATGATTTTTAAAAACGTGTTTCTGACGAATGGTTTGTCCGTCGCCAACATCAATCAAATATTCGGGACGATCTGCCGAAATCACCACCAACGGAACATTGCTGTAATAAGCTTCCGCTATTGCTGGATAATAATTTAAAACCGCCGAACCTGAGGTACAAATCACTGCGACAGGTTTACAGAGTTGCTGTGCCATTCCTAATGCAAAAAAAGCAGCGCAACGTTCGTCTACAATACTATATGCGTGAATTTTTGGATGTTGTGAAAAACTTAATGTTAAGGGTGCATTTCGCGATCCTGGTGAGATCACAATATGATTGATTCCTTTGGCAATACAAAGCGAAACCAACGTTTGTGCAAGTGGAATTTTTGAGTACATCATTCGTCCCGTAAAAATACAATTTTCGGAATACTTTTTATAATACTCGCTTCATTATTTGCGATTTTGCAAGCGTTTCTTGCCATTCTGATTCAGGATTTGAATCTTTTGTAATTCCGCCACCAATATAAAGTATTCTTTTGTCGTGAGTTAACTCCATACAACGCAGATTTACGTATAATTCTGAATTTGTTCGAACTGCCTTGTACGCACTATTTTCTTGATTTTTTCGATTGCGATTTCGAGCGGTTTCTACACGTTCGTTAAGTGTTCCTAAATAACCTGTATAAAATTTCCGATTGTATCCTTCTTCCGAAAGAATAAATGCTTTTGCCTTTTCTGTTGGAAAACCACAAATAGCAGGTGTTGGATGTAATGTTTTAATGATATTTCCAATATTCACAGCAGGCGCCATTCTTCCCGAAATCATAGCACATAAATGCAGTAAACTTCCTGCTTGATGGGTTTTAGCTTCTGTTACGCTTACATTAGTGGTTACATCTTGCAATCGATGTACGATATAATCGGTCACAATTTGTTGCTCTTCTATTTCTTTTTCATTCCAAGAAACTTCTACATTTTCCTGCAACTTTTGCGTTCCCGCCAAGGACATGGTCGTTAATGTCGTTCCGTTGACTTGCACTAAGGTTTCGGGTGTGGCACCTGTCCATAATCCAACTTTTGGATGGTACCAGAGATATACAAACGCTGTTGGATAATTGCCTACTAGTTCTTGAAAGAGTACAAAAGGATCTTTTTTGGATTCAATTTCTTCCTTGCGTGAGAGTACAATTTTTTGGAGTTCCGAATGTTGAATGGTGTCCACACTTTTTTGGACCAATTGCAAGTATTTTTTGTGCGCTTCCGCAGAAGGATCTCGCAGTTTGTTGATGCTTTCGGTAGTTGGTTTCGTTTGTATTTCTTCTTCAATAATGGCGTCAAACGGAAGTAAAATTACATCTTTTGTGTTGTCAAAAGGTGCAAATACAAAACCACTTTCGTTAAAGTCTGAAACGGTATGTAGTGTATCATCATGCTGTAAAATAACTTTTGTCAATAGCGCATTCGGCTTTCGGTACACCACAAAAGGCAATTTATTGTTGAACTGTTTGGCTAACGTTTCGAGCATGAAATCAATTTTGAAATTATTTAGGCAATACGATGGTGGTCAACTTACACAGCGAAATCAACGTGCCTTCTTCGTCTTCTACTCTAATTTCCCAAAGATGTGTGGTTCTTCCTTTGTGAATTGGTCGTGCGGTCGCAAAAACTTCGCCTTCACTTTTACTTTTAAGGTGATTTGCAGAAATTTCCAATCCTTTCACTTTATATTTTGATGCGTCAATGAATAAATGTGACGCAGTACTTCCAACTGTTTCCGCCAAGGCAACTGTGGCGCCGCCGTGTAAAATTCCTTGTGGCTGGTATACGTTGGAGTTTACAGGCATTTTTGCTGTTAAATAATCTTCGCCGACGTCGGTGTATGAAATTTGCAAGGTTTCCAGCAATGTATTAGGTACAATTGCATTGAGTTGTTGTAGAATTGCTTCTTTATTCAAATTCATTTGATATATTTATAAAAATAGAATTGCCTTTTTTAGAAGGTATAAAAATACGAAACCCAAACGCAATTATAAAGATGAAAGAAAAAGAAATCTCATATCAAACAACAAATACCTATTCTACACTGAATGAACTCACGAAAAAAACGAAGAATGTTTGGTTTGTTTGTCACGGAATTGGCTTTCTTAGTCGCTATTTTATTATGTATTTTAATCAGTTAAACGCAGCAGAAAATTATATTATTGCGCCGCAAGCTGCTTCTAAATATTATTTAAAAAACGAATATAAACATGTAGGTGCAAGTTGGTTGACCAAAGAAAATACACAAACTGAGATTGAAAACGTGCTGAATAATTTGAATGCAATTTATGAAGCTGAACAAATTCCTAAGCATGTAAGTTTCTATATTTTAGGTTTTTCACAAGGTGTTTCTGTGGCTATGCGTTGGGTTTCGCGTTACAAAATTCCATGTCACAAATTAATTATTTATGCAGGAAGTATTCCATCAGAATTAACCGCAGAAGATTTTTCTTTTTTGAATTTAGATCAAACAAAAGTGATCAATGTAGTTGGAACGCAAGACGCCTATTTAACCGAAAAACGCATGCAGCAAGAACTTGAAAAAATGGAATTATTATTTGGAAAACAGTATCAGTTTTTAACATTCGAAGGAACGCACGAAATGTCTAATGATGTCCTTTTAGCCTTGGCAACCTCATAAATAGTAGTAAACTTACGTACCTTTAGTAAGGCGATCACGTAATCAACTTTCCATTTTTATATGTAATTTTACCATTATAAAAATATCACTAAGTCAAATTAGACCTTTTTTTCCTAAAAAACCTAAATGAACTTAGTTACAACTCAAATAACCAATCAACCAACCTGAAAAAGCACAACCGTTACAAGTTGTGCTTTTTTATTCCGCTAATTTTCAAATAATTAGAGTTTATTTATTCCAAATATCTTAAAACAATCGATCCGCAGTAATTATAAAATATATTTATTCTTAATTTTAAATACCCAACTCGCGCTAGAAAACTATTCATAACTCGCTATTTTTTTACGTTCTTTGTAGGATATGATAGCCCCGATACAAATTAAAAGTACCTTAAAAGAATATTTCGGATACGATAAATTCCGACCATTGCAAGAAGAAATCATCCATTCTATTTTTAATGGAAATGATAATTTAGTCATCATGCCTACTGGTGGCGGAAAATCTATCTGTTTTCAGTTGCCAGCATTGTTGTTAAAAGGTATTACTATCGTCATTTCTCCGTTGATCGCGTTGATGAAAGATCAAGTAGACGGATTGACCACAAATGGAATTCCGGCTGCCTATTTGAATAGCAGTCAAAGCGAAAGTGAACAACAAGAAATTTATACTCAGATTGCCGCTGGAGAACTAAAATTGCTCTATACAGCGCCCGAAAGTTTGTCGTATTTGGAACATATTTTCAATAGTGAAACTATTAGTTTAATTGCTATTGACGAAGCACATTGTATTTCTTCTTGGGGACACGATTTTCGTCCTGCATATACGAATTTAGGCTATTTAAAAAATCGTTTTCCAAAGATTCCAATTATTGCATTAACAGCCACCGCCGATAAAGCCACGCGGGAAGATATTGCAAATCAGTTGAACATTCCAAATGCCACACAACATATTGCTTCTTTTGATCGAGAGAATTTAAAATTAGAAGTCCGACCTGGAAATGATCGTGTGAAGCAGATTATAAGTTTTATTGACGAACGCCCGAACGAAAGTGGAATTATTTATTGTTTGAGCAGAAAAGCGACGGAAGCAGTTGCCGAAAAATTGCGAAATGCAAATATCAACGCAGCAGCCTATCACGCAGGAATTGCACATGAAAAACGATCTAAAATTCAAGAAGGTTTCATCAATGATACGTGTCAGGTAATATGTGCTACGATAGCTTTTGGAATGGGAATCGACAAGTCAAATGTGCGTTGGGTGATTCATTATAATTTACCAAAAAATATTGAAGGATATTACCAAGAAATTGGGCGTGCAGGTCGTGATGGTTTGCCTTCGGACACCATACTTTTTCACAGTTATAGCGATGTGATTCAGTTGCAAAAATTTGCGCAGAATTCTGGAAATGTAGACGTGCAACTTGCCAAACTCGATCGGATGAAAGAATACGCAGATGCACTGAGTTGTCGCAGAAAAATTTTGTTGAGTTATTTTGGCGAATTGATTAGCGAAGATTGTGGAAATTGCGATGTTTGTAAAAATCCGCCACAGTTTTTTGATGGAACGATTATCGCACAAAAAGCATTGTCTACGGTTGCCAGATTGGACGGGCAAGAACCGATTGGCGTGGTGATTGATGTGTTACGTGGCGCGCAAAATAGTGCTATTTTTGAAAAAGGATATGAAAAAGTAAAAACCTTCGGAATTGCCAAAGATATTGCTTGGCTCGATTGGAAACAGTATGTCACACAATTGGTGAATTTAGGGTATTTAGAAATTGCTTTTCACGAAAATAATAAGTTAAAACTCACCGAATTTGCTAAAGATGTCTTGTTTCATGGTAAAAAAGTAGATTTAGCCAATTTAGTCGAAGTGGAGGAACATGTTGTAGAGCAAAAAGTAAAAACGACTAAAGCCAAGAAAGATTCATTATTTGAACGCTTGCGTCAATTGCGATTGCGCATTGCAACTGAAGAAAATGTGCCGGCGTATCAAATTTTTAATGATGCCACGCTGAAAGAAATAGAAATGGATCGTCCGATGTCGGAAGACGAATTTATACGAATTAATGGTGTTGGAAAAGTAAAACTCATGAATTACGGGCACCAATTCATTAAGGAAGTAATCGATTTTACAGGCGAAAAAAAATCCACACGTAAAGGCGATACCACTAAAAAAACCTACGAATTGTACCAGAAAGGCTTATCGATTCCTGAAATTGCACGCGAACGAAAACTCGCCGAAACCACGATTTTTTCTCATATTTCTAAGCTTTATGCTGACGGAAAAGATATCGATTTAACGCAGTTTATTGACAAACATGACTTGGAAAGTATCAAAAAAGCCAAAAAAGAATTGGATGATCCTGATACCTTAAAAGCTTATTTTGAACATTTTGAAGAAGCCATTCCGTATTCAACGATTCGTATTGGTTTGACGATTTTGAGTAAAGAGGCGTCTTAAATTATTTTGTAAACAGTTGATTATCAAAAAATATATGAAACAAACACTTGGTTTAATATTGATATTTTGCACTATAATTTCATGTAAAAATGAACCGATTGAGCCTTTTGAATTATCAATTTACGATTATAATTACCCCATGGCATATTCTGTCCTTTATAGATTGACAGATAAAAAATTGACAATCATTTTTCAAGGAGAATTAGAAAATGAAAAGGATAGCGTATTATATTCAACTACCAAACTGCCGAAAAAAAACGTGCGTAAATTATCCAAAATTAATGTTGATAGTTTATCTGTTTTATATTCAAATCCTTGTTTCTCTGATGGAGATATTAAGTCATTCCGATTTAAAAAGAACGGAATTTCAAAACTTGTCAGTTTACAAAATTATTATCACGTCGAATTAAGTCCAGCAATAGAAACTATTAACGAAATTGTTCCTGAAAAATTTAAAATGTACTTTGATAAAGCGTTCTTAATTGAAAGTTTGGAACGTTGTGGAGAGGCACAAATAATTGATAGTTGGGGAAAATATAAAAATCCGGAATAGCTATATTTACTAAGTTAGCCACTAAAACACGCAAAAAAATCATAGATAAGACCGTTACCCAATCTAAAAATGAACATTTTTCCAATAAAAAAACTAGCATTTAAGCTAATTGATGACCAAGAAAAAACACTTGATCGATTGAAAAGAAGAACAGAAAAATCTGAAAACCTAACTTCTGCATATACTGACAAATCATTTCGTGGAATCATCAACAATAACGAATTCAAAATCATTTCTTCAGTCATTGGTAAAGGTGCTTTTTGTGTACTAACTGGAAAAATAAATACTGAAAATGGAACTGTAAAAGTTGAAATACATAAATTTTTTAGAATTTTATTAAGTGTTTTTCTTTGTTTTCCTATCATTGGTGTGATTGCTCTAATATTGACGAAAATAAAAGAATTTTCACCAATTCTAATTCTAGTTATGATTCTGCAAATTTTAATGATTCGATATGTCTTTATCGGGCTTGCTTTTCATTTTTTATCAAAAGACAGTCTTAATAGATTACGAGATGTTTTAGATATTGAATGGATAAAAAACAAAAAGGAATAGAAATAAACATTCCACAAACCCATCATCCTATAAAAAACGACACATTCTTACGATTTTTATTTACTAAATTAGCAACTTTATATAGAACAAATCATTACCCGAAAATTATAAAAACAGCAATGAAAAGAATACTTTTAGGCATTATACTTAGTTTCACTTGTGTACATACAAGTTTGGGACAAGAATTACAAGAAGGACAAAAAAGATGGAGTTCAAGTTCAAAATTGACCATTGATGATTTTAAAATTCAAATCAATGATTACAATACTGACCCTATTTACAGTCAATTTATGACCACACATTCAATTGGCGGATTTGACTTTATGAAACGTAATCTGAATCAGAAAATTGAAAACCTATTTTTAGGAAACGCATCGTGGATAGATACCACAAAAGTTGAAAATATTGAAAAGCAAATTGACTTTCAGCAAATGCAATTTGATCTTGCCGAAATTCAAGCGCGAAAATTTAGACAACGAATTTTAAAAAACAAAAAGGAAATTTCAAAAGGCCCGGATATTGTCAACAAAATCAGTAACGAAATCATGGCTGAGCTTTCTGAAATTCGACTTCAATTAATGAAAGAAACAGAAGCTGGTAGAAATGAGGAAAAAATTGCAGAATGGAAAGAAAAAATAAAAGCTGAGTTGGAAGAACTGCATGAGTTTAGGTTCGAAAATAAAAAGAAAATAAAGTTCCAATGAAAAAATAGCATCTGTAATTTTCTATAACCCGCAGCAAAAAAAAAGCATAAAAAAAGCAGCTCAACCGAGCTGCTTTTTTTATGAATATAGTAACTTTAATTTACTTAACTTCTTCGAAATCTACCTTTCGACTCCGCTCAAGGCAGGCATTTCGACTCCGCTCAAGGTGAACTACTTGACTTCTTCGAAGTCTACGTCTTGAACGTCTTCTCCGTCTTTAGCATCTTCACCACCTGTAGAAGCCTCTGGTTCAGTTGGGCCACCTTGTTGTGCATCTGCTTGTGCTTTGTACATTTCTTCACTAGCAACTTTCCAAGCTTCGTTGATTTTCTCTAAAGCAGGATCAATCACAGCAATGTCTTTTGTTTCGTACGCAGTTTTTAATTCGGCTAAAGCATCTTCAATTGGCTTTTTCTTATCATCAGATAATTTTTCACCAAATTCTTTTAGTTGCTTTTCTGTTTGGAAAATCATTGAATCTGCTTCATTTAATTTGTCAACAGTTTCTTTTGCTTTTTTATCAGCTTCAGCATTTTCTTCTGCTTCTCGCTTCATTTTCGCGATTTCTTCTTCTGTCAATCCTGAAGAAGCTTCAATACGAATGTTTTGCTCTTTGTTCGTTCCTTTATCTTTCGCAGAAACTTGGATGATTCCGTTTGCATCAATATCGAAAGTTACTTCAATTTGAGGAGTTCCTCTTTGTGCTGGTGGAATTCCATCTAAATGGAAACGACCAATTGTTTTGTTATTTGCTGCCATTGGACGTTCACCTTGTAATACGTGAATTTCCACAGATGGCTGATTGTCTACTGCTGTTGAGAAGACTTGCGATTTCTTGGTTGGAATGGTCGTGTTCGCTTCAATAAGCTTCGTCATTACATTCCCCATTGTTTCAATTCCAAGAGAAAGTGGCGTTACATCTAATAATAAAACGTCTTTTACCTCTCCTGTTAACACGCCACCTTGAATCGCTGCACCCACGGCAACAACTTCATCAGGGTTTACTCCTTTACTTGGTTTTTTATTAAAAAACTTTTCTACTGCTTCTTGTACTGCAGGAATACGTGTTGAACCACCAACTAAGATAATTTCGTCAATATCTCCTATTGATAAACCTGCATTTTTTAATGCTGTTTGGCAAGGCTCAATGGTTCTTTTTACTAAATCGTCAATTAACTGCTCAAATTTTGCTCTTGATAATGTACGCACTAAATGTTTTGGTCCACTCGCCGTTGCCGTAATATATGGCAAGTTAATTTCCGTAGAAGTCGTACTTGACAATTCAATTTTAGCTTTTTCAGAAGCTTCTTTCAAGCGTTGCAATGCCATTGGATCTTTACGTAAATCCATTCCTTCTTCACTGTTGAACTCTTCTGCCAACCAATTAATGATTTTTTCATCAACATCATCACCACCTAAGTGTGTATCTCCGTCTGTTGATAATACTTCAAAAACGCCATCTCCTAATTCTAAGACAGAAACATCATGTGTTCCACCTCCAAAGTCAAAAACAACAATTTTTTGGTCAGTTCCTTTTTTATCCATTCCATAAGCTAATGCTGCAGCAGTTGGCTCATTGATAATTCTTCTCACTTTTAATCCTGCAATTTCTCCCGCTTCTTTTGTAGCCTGACGTTGTGCATCGTTAAAATATGCTGGTACTGTAATTACTGCTTCTGTAACATCCTGTCCTAAAAATTCTTCTGCTGTTTTCTTCATTTTTTGAAGAATCATAGCTGATAATTCTTGTGGAGAATATAAACGTCCGTCAATATCTACTCTTGGTGTATCGTTATCTCCTTTTACTACTTTATATGGAACACGTCCAGCTTCTTTAGAAGACTCTGAAAATTTATTCCCCATAAAACGTTTGATAGAATAAACCGTTTTTGTTGGGTTGGTTACAGATTGTCTTTTTGCAGGATCACCAACTTTGATTTCTCCTCCTTCAACAAAAGCAATCACAGAAGGAGTTGTTCGTTTTCCTTCAGCGTTTGCGATTACTACTGGCTCATTTCCTTCCATTACGGAAACACATGAGTTGGTAGTTCCTAAATCGATTCCAATAATTTTACTCATAATCTTATTTTTTACTTTTATCTATTGTGTTGTGATATACTTTTTTTTTACTGTTTACCATAAGACAATGACTATGCCAACAAAAAAATGCTGACATGATGTCAGCATTTCCTAAAAATTGTAGTTAAAGGTTAACAAAAACAAGTATTCCCTCTAATGGTTACACATTGATCTTCCGAATTTGGACAGTGATCAGAAGTACAACAATAACAAGTAAATAATGATCCTCCACCTTTAATACTTGTGGTTCCTAGTTCTGAAACTTTAATTTTTTTGAAGTTCAGTTTTCTGTTCGTTTTTTTGTTTTTCATAATGAATGATTTTAAAGCGAACTCATAAGGAGTTCAATTAATAATTAGTGAATACACACATATTAATTATCTTTAAATACAACATAAAAATCTTAATATGTGTATTACCTAAATTTACGCAAGTTTGAAATGAATTCCTACAACTTTAAAATAACTTTAACAACATCAAAAAAAGATTCATCAATATCAAACAATAAAATTATATTTACAGCAAGCAAGTAATCTCAAATATTATGGAATATATCAGTGTTTTCGATATGCTAAAAATCGGCGTTGGACCTTCAAGCTCGCATACTTTAGGACCTTGGAGAGCTGCAGAAAGTTGGATTGCAGAATTGAAAGCTGCAAATCTATTTGACGATGTCACTTCTATTCAAGTTGATTTATATGGTTCTTTATCCTTAACGGGAAAAGGACATGCGACCGATTTGGCGGTTTTACTTGGGTTATATGGTGCCGATCCGGAAACCATTCCGACAGAAAGTATAAAAACCATTGTAGCTACGATTAAAGAACGTAGTATTTTACTATTTAATCAAGAAAAAGAGATTCCGTTTACGCCAAGTACCGATATTATATTTAATACTACTTTTTTACCATTTCACCCAAACGGAATTAAGTTTAGCGCCATAGTAAATCATAAAGTATTTGAATCTACTTTTTATTCTATTGGTGGTGGATTTGTAGTGAAAGAGGAAGAAACTCATGCCAATAGCGATCATCCAATTCGTATTTTTCCATTTCCAATCAATAAAGCAACCGATTTGGTCAATTTTTGTCATCAAGAACAAAAAAAGATTTCGCAGATTGTACAAATGAATGAGGAATTGTTGCGTTCACCTGAAGAAATTGAATCTGAATTGCATCGTATTTGGAATACCATGTTAGAATGTATGTACATCGGTTGTCATACCACTGGAATTTTACCTGGCGGACTAAACGTAAAACGCAGAGCTTTTGATATTCATGAAAAATTAAAAGGTGAGTTTCCTTATGATTCTCCGCAAGATTGGCTTCAAAAAATTCGAAAAACGGAAGTAAAGTTTCGTCAAATTTTTAAATGGGTAAGTTGTTTTGCATTGGCAGTGAATGAGGTGAATGCTTCTTTAGGACGCGTAGTTACTGCACCAACCAACGGAAGTGCTGGCGTGATTCCTGCCGTATTGATGTATTATCTAGTGATTGAAAACCACAATGCAGATTTTAAACATATCAAACGATTTTTATTAGTTGCAGGCGAAATTGGAAGTATTTTCAAAAAAGGTGCCACTATTTCTGCCGCAATGGGCGGTTGTCAAGCAGAAATTGGCGTTTCTTCTGCCATGGCAGCTGGCGCATTGACAGAATTATTTGGTGGTTCGCCCGAACAAGTATTGATTGCCGCAGAAATTGCGATGGAACATCATTTAGGAATGACCTGTGATCCTATTGGTGGTTTGGTACAAGTTCCGTGCATTGAACGAAATTCCATGGGCGCTATTAAAGCAATTAATGCAGCCGAATTAGCGATGGAAACTGATCCTGCTGATGTAAAAGTTCCGTTAGATAAAGTAATTAGTACGATGTGGGAAACCGCAAAAGATATGAATTCTAAGTATAAAGAGACTTCAGAAGGCGGATTAGCAGTTGGCGTGAATTTGGCAGATTGTTAATTTTAGACTCGGCTTCGCCTTTTAGTATCGCTTCGCTCTTGGTATTTGGGTATGTTCGTAATTGTTACATTTTCAAATTGACAAATTAAGATCGCTTTGATTTTGGACGAATTTAGATTGTTAGACTGCTTAGATTGTACTTGTCATTCCTGCGTGGTCGCTGAGTTTATCGAAGTGAAGGCAGGAATCTATTTATTTCTCCTGACAACTTTCTTTTCTTCTCGTATCAATTAGGTAAATAATTTTCCATGTTCCATTGTCTTTGAACAGTTGAAACGAATTCACGCCGCAATGCAGAAATTTTCCATCGAGCCAGAATTCGTACGGCGTCCAAACATTTGCCATAGTTCCATCAACTTGAACAGTATACGAAAGTATTTTTTCTTTCCATACTGGACTTTCGGCTCTATTCACAACTGCTTTTATAAAACCTGACGCATCTTGATTTCGTAAGATCGCTTCGCCTTGCTTGTTCATATACGTTGTTTGTAGTATGAGATCTTTATGAACCACAGCTTGCATCATGACAGAATCTTTTTGGTGAAATCCTTCAAAGAACTGAATTACGGCTTGTTTTGCTGCGGTTTCGTCGTCCGTTTGTGCAGTTAAGCAAAAGCTTACAAAAAGAAATAGCAAGAATGTATTTCGCATCATGATGGTGAATTTTGAGGTAAATTAACTTTATTTTTCTAAAATCTGATTATCTACATATAAATTTAACAATGGTTCACAGTATTCGTTTTTGATTTCAATTAAAAATAGTAGTTTAGACTCACAATCAGAAAATAGTTCATATTTTAAAAAACTATGCTAAAACATATTTCATTATTTGTCATTTTATTAACAACTTCCTATAATTTATTTGCCCAAGATAGTATGTGCGCCTGTTGTATGTATGGATCTTTTGAATATCAACAAGAATATGCTGAACAATTCAATCCGAAATTAATTAAATCAAAAAAAATTAAAAAAGTACTGATTTATACACACGCACAAAGCGCTGATGATACTATTGAATCGAAAAAATATAGAGAACTTAAGTTTCAGTTCGATAGAAATGGGCGTGTAGCCGTAAAAATTGTTTATAACAGAAAAGGAAAACCACACTCATCGTATACGTATAAAAGGAATAGATATGGAAATAAATACCAAGAAACGTTTAGATATATTGATAGTTTAGAAAAAGTGATTACGCGTTCTTCCCCTAAAATTATTGACTATACGTATGATCGAAAAAATAGATTGATAAAAATTAAAGAAAGAGACTATAAAGGTAAGGTCATTGCTGATGCAAAGAGTAAATTTTCAACGATAGCATACGACAAAAAACATAGAATTATAAAAGTGATATCCTACAGAAATCATCATGAAGAACCTTCAGTTGGAATTA
The DNA here is from genome assembly GCA_964351775.1 of uncultured Kordia sp. GTDB lineage: Bacteria > Bacteroidota > Bacteroidia > Flavobacteriales > Flavobacteriaceae > Kordia. Next base: position 15,129 of record CAYGPQ010000081.1, read on the forward strand.
CTACGTATACATTTTCAGACGCAACGTTGAGCGCAACATACCAATCAGAAAGTAATCGTATTTTGAATGCCTCTGGAATTATTACGTACACTAAAGACTGGAAACCGACACTTGAAAAAATGTACAATGAACGTTTAAAAAAAGATTCTTTTACTATATATTCTGAATATGATACAAGTGGTCGATTGCTAAAAAAACAGGTAACTACCAGACCCGATTATATTTCTGAATGTCCTGAAAACGGAAACTATATTGATCTATATACGTATGATGAAAATGGTTTTTTGGCAAGTATTCGCCATACATACAACAACATCACTTGTGAAATGATATTTGAATATATAAAATAAGCAACGAATGATTACAACACTATTAACCAAAGTTTTACTTCCACTATCGCTAGGTATTATTATGCTAGGCATGGGAATGACTTTGATTCCAAAAGATTTTACGCGAATTACCAACTATCCAAAAGCAGCATTTATTGGCATCGTAAACCAGCTTGTGTTTTTACCAATTATTGGCTTTTTATTAGCAATTGCGTTCGATTTAGATTCCACAATGGCAGTCGGATTGATGATTATAGCGGCTGCACCAGGTGGCCCAACGAGCAATTTAATCACTCAGATTTGCAAAGGAAATATTGCGCTATCCGTCACGTTGACAGCCGTTGTCAGTTTTGCAACCATTTTAACGATTCCTTTTATTTTGTCATTTGCTCTTGATTATTTTGGAAGTGCAACTGATGTTGTGATTCAATTACCCATTTTAGATACTATACTTCAAATTTTGGTCATTATCGTTATTCCCATTTCGATAGGAATGCTCATTCGTCGTGCAAAACCAGCCTTTGCCACACGTATGGAAAAACCCATGCGTACAGCTTCTACCATCATTTTTATTTTGATATTTATTGCTGTTGTTGCTGCAAACCTAAAATTTTTAGGAGACGCCATGAAACAAGTCGGATTAGTTACTTTAGTCCTCAATATTGCAACGATGTCATTAGGCTATTTCACCGCGTGTATATTTAAGTTAAACTTAAAAGATGCTATCTCAATTACCGTTGAAAGTGGCATTCAAAACGGAACACTTGCTATTGTAATTGCCACCACAATTTTAAACAATCTAGAAATGAGCATTCCTGTTGTAGCCTATTCTATTTGGATGTTTGTCACAGGAAGTATATTAATGTGGTATTTTGGAAAACGAAAAGATACAGAAACTTATTCATGAAAAACAAACCAACAATACAAACGCTTCCGCAGAAGAAACTCATCGGGAAATCAGCGCGCATGTCTTTAGTAGAAAATACAACGTCCATGCTTTGGAGAAGCTTCATGCAAAACAGAAAAACTATCAAAAACGCTATTGGAACGGACTTATATTCGATTCAAGTGTATGAAGATACTTCTTATTTTCAAAATTTCAATCCGCAAACGGAATTTACAAAATTTGCCATGATTGAAGTGACTGATTTTGATGTTATTCCTGATGAAATGGAAACTTTGACTATCGCATCCGGATTGTACGCAGTGTTTATTTATAAAGGTTTGCCACAAGGTTTTCCTGTACTAGCAAATTATATTTTTAGTGAATGGTTGCCAAATTCAAACTACGAACTAGACCACAGACCACATTTTGAAGTTTTGGGTGAAAATTACAATCCGACAAGCGAAAATTCGGAGGAAGAAGTTTGGATTCCGATAAGCGTATTGAAGAGCTGATTCGCTATTTAAAATTCAACATTTAAAAGCTGTGAATTGATTGAATGAACACAAATTAAAAATCCCAAACACTTTACAAACTGTATGCAAAATGTTTGGGATTCAATTCAACTAACATAGCTTATTTTATAAACAATCTTTTTGAAAAACTTCACCAACTAACTAATTTTGTTTAACTTTTTCATAAAAATATTAAACAAATATATTAAAAAAAATAGTAAATCAGCAAAAAAAACGCTCTTAATTGCGGATATATAGTTATTCACAGCTCTAAATTGCTAAGTTCATATACAGAATTGGTGATTTATTTTAAAATAATTTAGCATATCGCCCTCAAACACTAGGTTTTTTATATTATTTTTATGCCCTTACAAAACCCTATATATGTCAGTAGCAAAGAAACAGTACAAAAGAGTGACTACTAAATCACTTGTGGAAATGAAGAATAATGGAGAAAAAATTTCCATGTTGACCGCTTATGATTATACCATGGCAAAAATTGTAGATGGCGCCGGAATTGATGTCATTCTTGTTGGAGATTCTGCCAGTAACGTAATGGCAGGACACGAAACTACACTTCCAATTACGTTAGATCAAATGATTTATCATGCGTCTTCTGTAGTGAGAGCCATTACAAGATCACTTGTCGTTGTTGATTTGCCTTTTGGAAGTTATCAATCAGATCCAAAAGAAGCACTGCGCTCTGCCATTCGAATTATGAAAGAATCGGGCGGACATGCCGTAAAAGTGGAAGGCGGAAAAGAAATTAAAGAATCTATCAAGCGTATTTTGAATGCGGGAATTCCTGTCATGGGACATTTAGGACTCACGCCACAATCGATTTATAAATTTGGAACTTATTCGGTTCGTGCAAAAGAAGAAGAAGAAGCAGAATTGTTGAAAGAAGATGCAAAAATGTTGGAAAGAGCAGGTTGTTTTGCGATTGTTTTGGAAAAAGTTCCAGCAACACTAGCCAAAGAAGTTGCGGAAAGTATTACAATTCCTGTCATTGGAATTGGCGCTGGAAATGGTGTGGATGGACAGGTTTTAGTAACACACGACATGTTAGGAATGACACACGAGTTTAATCCACGATTTTTACGTCGCTATTTGAATATGTATGAAGAAATGACAAACGCTTTTGAGCAATATGCGAAAGATGTGAAGTCCGTTGATTTTCCGAATGAAAAGGAACAGTATTAAAGGTTGAATTATAAATGCTAAATTTTAAATGTAAAAGTATTTAGGATACAAAAACGTCATTTCGAGTGATTTTCTGCACATTGAGCGGAGTCGAAATGTACAGGGAATTGTATCGAGAAATATTTGAAAGTTTCAAAAACTGTGCGCTATATTTCGGTAAAAACCTCCACTCGAACTGACGAATAGAACATCATAAAACTCGCCAAACACATTGAAAATAATCTCCACCAAAAACAACCTCCAAGTACTGTACGAAGACAATCATATCATTATTGTCAACAAGCGTGCGGGCGATATTGTACAAGGTGATAAAACAGGCGACAAACCGCTGAGCGATGTGGTAAAGGAATATATTGCGGAAAAGTATAACAAGCCTGGAAGTGTATTTTTAGGCGTTGTGCATCGCTTAGATAGACCTACGACGGGAATTATCGTCTTTGCCAGAACTTCCAAAGCATTACCACGTTTGAATGCACTATTTGCAGAGAAAAAAGCTAAGAAAACCTATTGGGCAGTTGTAAAAAATGAACCGCCAAAAGAAAAAGATACCTTGACACATTGGCTTCGGAAGAATCCAAAAAATAACAAATCAACGGCATTTTCAAAAGAAATTGAAGGCAGTAAAAAAGCCATTTTAGACTACGAAGTTAAGAAACGACTTGACCGTTATATTTTGTTAGAAATTGCGTTGCATACTGGAAGACATCATCAAATTAGAGCGCAACTTTCGGCTATTGGTTGTATTATAAAAGGTGATCTTAAATATGGTTTTGATCGCAGTAATAAAGATGCAAGTATCCATTTGCATGCGCGAAAACTAGTTTTTACACATCCAGTTAAAAATGAATTGTTAGAAATTAGTGCGCCATTACCTAAAGATCCTATTTGGGATGCGTGTTTGTAAATGATCCTGATATATTTCTGTTAATAACCTTTCAAAAACTACGTATATAGAAGCTGCTATTTTCAAGATAAATTTATACATTTAATTAAAATTAATAAATAGAAAGTATGCGCATTGAAAGTGGATTAAAGCTTGGCTTTAAAGATGTAATGATTCGCCCAAAACGTTCCACCTTAAAAAGTCGTTCGCAAGTTTCTTTGGAACGAACTTTTAAGTTTTTGCACAGTTCATACGAATGGACAGGAATTCCTATTATGGCAGCCAATATGGACACCGTAGGCACTTTTGAAATGGCAAAAGCATTGGCTTCGAAACAATTATTTACCGCAATTCATAAACATTATACTATTGAACAATGGAGCACATTTATCGCTTCCATTCCACCAAGTTATATTCCACATATTGCTGTGAGTACCGGAACGAGTGAAAAGGACAACGAAAAATTACGCCTTATTTTCTCCATACATCCACAGCTTAAATTTATTTGTATTGATGTTGCCAATGGCTATTCGCAAAATTTTGTTGATTTTTTAAAGAATGCGCGCGCGCAATTTCCTGATAAAGTAATTATTGCTGGAAATGTGGTGACAGGTGAAATGGTAGAAGAATTGATTCTTTCTGGAGCAGATATTGTCAAAGTTGGCATTGGTCCAGGTTCGGTGTGTACTACACGTGTAAAAACGGGTGTTGGTTATCCACAACTTTCTGCCATTATAGAATGTGCAGATGCAGCACACGGTTTGGGCGGACAGATTATTTCTGATGGTGGATGCGCAACTCCTGGCGATGTTGCCAAAGCTTTTGGTGCAGGCGCAGATTTTGTGATGCTTGGCGGAATGTTCTCTGGACATCATGAAAGTGGCGGCGAATTAATTGAACGCAATGGAGAAAAATTCAAGCTATTTTACGGAATGAGTTCCGCTACCGCGATGGAAAAACATGTAGGTGGCGTTGCAGAATATAGAGCTTCCGAAGGAAAAACAGTTGAAATTCCCTTAAAAGGTCATGTTGCAGATACCATTCAAGATATTTTAGGTGGTATTCGTAGTACATGTACGTATGTTGGCGCACCACGATTGAAAGAATTGACCAAACGCACGACATTTATTCAAGTGTCTGAACAGGAAAATAGAGTTTTTTCTTAGCTCTTGGTATGTTGGTATGTTGGTATGTTGGTATGTTGGTATGTTGGTATGTTGGTAT
>CAYGPQ010000082.1:0-20101 GCA_964351775.1 uncultured Kordia sp.
CTTGGATTTTTATAATATAATCAACTCAAATAGAGTTATTTTCTGAATGCGCCTATATAATAAAAAAAGGAGCGTTAATCAATTAACGCTCTTTTTCTTTTCAATATATTTTCTATAAATCGAATCCTAAATTAACGCCCAATTTCTGAGCGATCAATTTATTGATTCGAGTTTTAATAGCGTTTATCTTCACGCTTTCTAGTACATTATTGGCAAAAGCATACATTAACAATGCTTTTGCTTCCTTCGTTGGAATTCCGCGTGAACGCAAATAAAATAAAGCATCTTTGTCTAACTGGCCAATGGTACAACCGTGTGAACATTTTACATCATCTGCAAAAATTTCAAGTTGAGGTTTGGTGTTGATAGTTGCCTTATCGTCTACTAAAATATTATTATTTGCCTGGAATGCGTTTGTTTTTTGAGCTTCTTTCTCTACTACCACTTTCCCGTTGAAAACACCCGTAGAACGATCGCCAAAAATACCTTTATAATCTTGGTGACTTTCACAATTTGGCTCTATATGATGTACCAATGTATTATGATCTACATGCTGTTTATCGCCAATAATCGTAATTCCTTTCAAGGTAGAATCAATGCGTTCTCCTTTTTGGAAAAATTGAAGATTATTACGTGTTAATTTTCCACCAAAAGAAAACGTATGAACCGACGCGTGACTACTTTGTTTTTGAGAAATATAGGTGTTATCAATTAAAGAAGCTTCTGGGTTATCATTTTGAATCTTATAATAATCCACAATAGCGCGTTTGTTTGCAAAAATTTCCGTTACAGAATTTGTCAACACTACATTCGATGTTAAGCTTTGGTGACGCTCAATAATTTGCACATGTGAATTCTCGTCTACGACAATTAAGTTACGCGGCTGTAACATTACGGAAGCTTCATTTCCAGTAGAAAAGTGAATAATTTGAATTGGCTTACCTACCACTTTATTTTTAGGAATATGAATGTATGCACCTTCGGAAGCAAATGCTGTATTTAACGATGTTAAACTGTGAGCTGCTTTGGCTACTTTGTTGTAATACGAATCAATAATGATTTTATATTTTGGCATGTTCAATGCAGCACTCATTAAGCAAACATCAATGCCATCATGTGTAGTTTCTGAAAGGAACGAACTATATTTTCCATCGATAAATACAATTTTGTAGGTATCGATATCATGAATAAAATATTTCTTTACTTCCTTAAATTCTATGGCAGTTTCCTGTTGCGGAGAAATACTATAATCGTGTTTTAACAACGCGTTTAGAGAAGTATATTTCCAGTCTTCATCTTTCTTTGAAGGAAATCCTTTTTCTTGAAATGACTTAATAGCTTCATTTCTGATTTCATGTAGGTTTTTAGATTCATCGTTTACACGATCTTCAAAAACCATAAAGGATGACAATAATTTATCTTTTAACTCCATGTTTTTTTGTGTAATCAATTCTTAAATTGTCGCTTCCTGCTTAATCCAATCGTATCCTTTTTCTTCTAACTCTAAGGCTAATTCTTTGGTGCCCGATTTCACAATTTTTCCATTGTGTAAAACGTGTACAAAATCAGGTTCGATATAATCTAACAAACGTTGGTAGTGCGTAATAATGATGACAGCGTTGTCTTTACTTCGCAATTTATTCACGCCATTGGCAACAATACGTAAGGCGTCAATATCCAATCCAGAATCTGTTTCATCTAAGATGGCTAATTTTGGCTCTAACATCGCCATTTGGAAAATTTCGTTACGTTTTTTCTCTCCGCCAGAAAATCCTTCGTTTAAAGAACGGGAAAGGAATTTTCTATCAATCTCTAACAATTCTGCTTTCTCGCGAATTTTCTTTAACATTTCGCTCGCTGGCATTTCTTCCAAACCTTGCGCTTTACGTGTTTCGTTGATCGCAGTTTTTATAAAGTTTGTCACAGAAACTCCAGGAATTTCTACGGGATATTGGAATGATAAAAATACACCTTCATGTGCGCGCTCTTCAGGACCTAATTCTTCAATGTTTTTATCATTTAAGAAAATTTCTCCATCAGTTACTTCATATTCTTCTTTTCCTGCAATGACAGCTGATAAGGTGCTTTTTCCAGATCCGTTTGGTCCCATAATCGCATGTACTTCTCCTGCCTTTACTTCAAGGTTAATTCCCTTCAGAATTCCTTTGTTTTCAATACCTGCGTGTAGATTTTTTATGTGTAACATTCTAATACTTATTATATTTTAAAACGAATTATTGATTGTTTTTGATGATAATGGTGCCATCTTCACCTTCTTTTGGTTTTTGTACAGAAACAATTTCTTTGATTTCTATGACTTCTTCCCAAGCATCTTTAACCGTGTTTGGTTTTTTGATTCCTCTAAAAACCACAGGAATCATAGTGTGATCTTCTTTTTTATACGTTTTGCACTGTTCATTAAGTGCTAACATTTGATCGTCCACAACAACTCCGTACATTTGACTTCCAGCGGCTTGAAAAACGGCTGCTTTTTCACTTTCTAAGTATAAAAACATACCAGAAAATGTTTCGTATTTGTTTCCAACCGTTACAGTTTCTGTATACCCAGTTTTTTCTGTGGTTGTTTCGGTTGATTTTGTGTCGTTTTTACAACTTAACATTAATAAGCATAGTGCGAATGTGAAATAGATTTTTTTCATGTTTAGTTTTTTGATAGTTGATTACCCTACGGAACCTTCTAATGAAATTTCTAGTAATTTTTGCGCTTCTACAGCAAATTCCATTGGCAGCTTGTTCAAGACATCTTTACTGAAACCATTTACAATTAATGCAATTGCTTTTTCAGTATCAATTCCTCGTTGGTTGCAATAGAAAATTTGATCTTCTCCAATTTTACTGGTCGTTGCTTCGTGTTCTATTTGTGCAGATTTGTTTTTTACTTCAATGTATGGAAAAGTGTGTGCGCCACATTTATTTCCCATTAAGAGTGAATCACATTGTGAAAAGTTACGCGCATTTTCTGCTTTCGAAGCAATTTGCACTAAACCTCTATAACTGTTTTGTGATTTTCCCGCCGAAATACCTTTAGATATAATGGTACTTCTGGTATTTTTTCCAAGATGAATCATCTTCGTTCCTGTATCGGCTTGTTGATGATTGTTTGTCACTGCAATCGAGTAAAATTCTCCAACCGAATCATCGCCTTTTAAAATACAACTTGGATATTTCCATGTGACTGCCGAACCAGTTTCTACCTGTGTCCAAGATATTTTAGCTTTGTTTTCGCACAATCCTCTTTTGGTGACAAAGTTAAAAACACCACCTTTTCCTTCTGCATTTCCAGGATACCAGTTTTGCACGGTAGAATATTTAATTTCGGCATTGTCCAAGGCAATCAATTCTACCACTGCTGCATGCAATTGATTTTCATCACGTGATGGCGCAGTACAACCTTCTAAATAACTGACATAACTTCCTTCGTCAGCAATCAAAAGTGTGCGTTCAAACTGACCCGTTCCTGCTTGATTGATTCTAAAATATGTTGATAATTCCATCGGACAACGAACGCCTTTAGGAATGTAACAGAAGGAGCCATCTGTAAAAACAGCCGAATTTAACGCTGCGTAGAAGTTGTCTTTTTGAGGAACAATGGTTCCCATATATTTTTTGACCAATTCTGGATGCTCTTGAATAGCTTCCGAAATAGGGCAGAAGATAATTCCTTTTTCTGCCAAGGTCTTTTTAAAAGTTGTTGCTACCGAAACGGAATCGACTACAATATCAATGGCAACTCCTTGTAATTTCTTTTGTTCGTCGATAGAGATACCAAGCTTTTTGTACATTTCCAATAACTCAGGATCTACATCATCCATGGTTTTATTTGGATCTGCTTGTTTTGGTGCTGAATAATAAGAAATTGCTTGAAAATCGGGCTTAGTATAATGTACATTTGCCCAAGTTGGTTCTTCCATTTCCGACCAAACGCGAAATGCTTCCAAACGCCAATCGGTCATCCATTGTGGTTCATTTTTCTTTTTTGAAATGGCTCTTACAATATCTTCATTAAGCCCAATAGGAAATGTGTCACTTTCAATGTCTGTATAAAATCCGTACTCGTACTCTTTGGTTTCGAGCTCTTTTTGTAATTCTTCTTCGGTATACTTACTCATTCTTTCGATATGATTAAAAGATTAAATAATTTAAAAATTGAATGATTTAAAATTCAACTTATCTAATCTCGCTTTTTTCTAAATACTTTATAAAATTTGATAATTGTCTTGAAATATCAATTGCTTTTATTTGTAACTCTTTATACACATCATCTGATATTTGACTAAGCTTGTTTGCGACTGCTAATAAATTTCTGCTTTCTCCACAAGAACCTTTAGAAATGTATAAAAACCTGATGAATTGTCTATTAGATTGTAATTCAAAACCTTCAGAGATATTATTTGAAATTGATAAAGAAGCTCTTTCGAGTTGATTAGCAATATTTCTATTAACAGTATTATTTTTTGTTAGTTTGAATATTTCAATCGTAAAATCAAATGCTTTTTGATATACTTCCAAATCTTCAAAGGTTTTCATTCAGTAATTTTTCAATCTTTTAATTTTTCAATCTTTTAATTCGTTATAACGAAAACGATTCTCCACAACCACAAGTACGTTGTGCATTTGGGTTGTTGAAAACAAATCCTTTTCCGTTGAGACCACCTGAATATTCCAACGTTGTTCCTACGAGATATAAAAAGCTTTTTTTATCTACAATGATTTTAATGCCATTGTCTTCAAAAACTTTATCCTCATTGGCTTTACTTTTATCAAACGTCAGATCATACGATAGTCCGGAACATCCGCCACTTTTTACACCAACACGAACAAAATCGTTGATAGCGTCAAAACCGTCGTCTGTCATAAGTTCGACTACTTTTTTACGGGCTGTTTCTGATACTGTTATCATTTTTTATTCTATTTATTTCAATGTGCAAAGATAGGCTATTTGCCGCTTTTATGGAAGAAACCTAACATTTATATAACAAATCACGTGATAGAATTTGTTGATGCTGTTTTGATCTCTTGGTTTATTAGTAAAATTCCACGTTAAACTAAATTTTTATTTGAATTTCAATACAATGATTTTTTTTCATTTTTAGCATTAACGTTATGATACTATTAAAATTATAAGAATATTCTTTAAATTCAAAATGAAATTTCATTTATTGATGTTAGTTTGTGCGGCTATTTATACTTTAATTCAACAATTTCGCCGTCAATTAAAAGTCGTGTAACGGTTTCATCTTTTGGAATGGAAGGTGCAAATTGAATGATAATTTTTTGCTTTTTATTAGGTTTTAACTTTTGTTGGTAACTATCTTTTGTAAATCGAAAGCCTGTTTTCAATATGTAGTCAACTTTGTGAAGTTGATCGTTTTTATCAAGTAAAAAAATTGTTTCAAAATCAACGATTTCAGTTGCTGAAGAGTTATTTTTAAAATTTAAAACCATCGTTACAAATCTAGATCCTTTTTCTGCTTTAATACCATAATAATTCCCTCTGTCTACGGATCGGCTTTTGGATAGCATATAAATCGTAAATTCCACATTTTCCGAATATGTATAAACAGCTTTTCTGTCTATTTTTTGAGCGAAAATGACTGTAGAAAACAGAATTAATAGGAGCGTTAGTGATTTTTTCATAAGTATAAGTTAATGTGAGTTAAAACTCCGAGAAACGCTGATCGAAGATGAAATCCGCATCTGTCAATGTTTTTAAGAAATCTATAATACGTGCTTTTTCTTCGTTGGTCATTGGAATTCCTAAAGTTCCATCGGCTTGGCGTAATGATTCGTCTACGTTTTCTGTATCGTTGATTCCAGTTCGGTAATGTTCCAAAACCTGCTCTAAACTTGTAAAGCGCCCGTCGTGCATGTACGGAAAGGTAACTTCAATGTTGCGCAAATTGGCAACTTTAAATTTGTAATTGTCTTCCGAAAGTCCGGTAACGCGTGCGCGCCCAATATCGTTGAAAACTGGATCGATAGCTAGTCCATTGTTTCGATACGATTGATCTGTGAACAAATCAGTTGCATGACAGGAAGCACATTTTTGATTGAATAATTCCATGCCTTGCGCTTCGTTTGCCGTTAAGGTTACGTTTCCTTCATTGCGACGAAATTTGTCGTATTTACTGTTAGAAGTCACCATCATAATCATGAATTGTGAAAGTGCTTTTAAGATGTTTTCTGAGTTGATTTCTCCATTTTCAAAGGCTTCGCGAAACAATCGTGGATACTCAGGATGCGCGGCTAGTTTGGCAATGACATTGGTAAACGTTTCGTTCATTTCTACTTCGTTTGTAATGGGAATAATCGGTTGTAAATCGAGATGAATTGCTGCGCCGTCCCAGGTAAATTCGTTCTGAAATGCTAAATTGTGTAGCGGTTGTGCATTTCGGTTTCCCAAAGCGCCATCGACACCGTGACTGATAATGTGAGTGTGATGTGTAAATGCAAATTCTTGAATGTGGCAAAATCCGCAAGCAACTACATTGTCCGACGCCATACGACCTTCGTAAAATAAACGTCTTCCGAGTTCAAAACCAGTGACTGTGGGCGGATTTCCTGCGACATCATATACCAAAGGCGGAAAGTTGGAGGGCACATTGAATTCAAGACGCACGTTGCTAAACTCGCCAGCTTCTTGCACAGGAATTTCCTCGTACGGTTCGTTTTTACACGATACGAGTAAGCATATCAACAACATATAGGTATAATACTTGAATTTCATCTGTCTTATTTCATAGCTATTGCTAAGGTATCAAATGTGTGATGATCAAACAAGAAACTTAACATTTTACGCGATTTTTTACTGATTTACGTAATTTTTTGAAAGAATCATACAGTTTGTACGATTTGAGGTGTTTGTGTTTGTGGTAGTTTTGGATTGAATCTAAACTTAGAAATTATGAAAAAACAAAAAACAAACAGCAAATTAAATTTGAAGAAAAATGTGATCTCAAATTTTGAAGTAAATGCAGTGAAAGGAAAAGGTCCAGAAACATGGACATGTGATTGTTGGACGCGTAGAAAAGATTGTAAAACCTACGAGCCAACACAAGATGGTTGCCAAACTTTTTGGTGTACAGGAAATGGATGTAACTAATATGCGTTGAATTCAATTTTAAAAGTAAGTTTTATTAAACACTATGTATTATGAAAAAACAACAAGTAAAAAACAATTTGAAATTAGGGAAGAAGGTCATTTCTAATTTAGAAAACGGTACAGTTTTAGGTGGCGCAGAAAATACAGCACAAATTAGCTGTTGGTTAATGACACGTGCAAAAAAATGTGACGTTACGTTAGGGCCATCAAATTGTACGCAGTGTTAAAAATGAATATTATTTTTAATAGTAAGACTTTTTAAGACGTTGGTTATTAGTTTTTAAACAAATTGCTCGCAGTTTTCAATGTAAATAGCAGGTTTTTTACAATGAAACTGTGAGTTTTTTTAGATCATTTTTTTTTCGTTGGCGAGTTGTATAGCTTCCGCTTTGGAGTTGACATGCAGTTTTTGATAAATATTTCGAATGTGTGTGCGAACGGTCGTTTTAGAGACAAATAATTCTTCTGCAATGGTGCTGTATGTTTTTCCTTTGGCAAGCAGTGTTAAGACTTCTTTTTCACGTTTAGATAAAGTATGATCTTCATGATTGAGTTGAAAAGATGCGACCACCATTTTGGCAATTTTATTACTCATGGGTGCGCCACCTTTTTCTAAATCGCTCAAGGCTTTGTTGAGTTCGGGCAATCCTAAACTCTTGGTTAAATATCCACACGCGCCCGCTTTGAGTGCTTCAAAAACCATATTGCTATCTTCAAAAACGGTCACAATAATCAGTTCGGTTTTTGGAAATTGTTGTTTGATAATTTTGGTGCCTTCAATGCCATTAATACCTGGTAATCCGATATCCATTAAGACAACGTCTGGATGATTTCCTGTTTTAAAATCTTCCAAAGCGGTTTCAAAATCTGCGTACGCGCCTAACAGGAAATAACCGTCAAGCTGTTGAATGTACGCGGCAATATTTTCTCTAAAAATGGTATTATCTTCAATAATTGAAATATATTTTTTCATAATTCTTCTGTGGTATAAAATTCTTCTTTTAAATCTAAGGTAAACGTGTAACAAACACCAGCTACTTTTTCAATGTCCATTTCGGCATTGATCATTTCCATACGTTTTTTAATGTTTTTCAATCCGTTTCCGTTGGCAGAGGTGCTATTTTCAATACCAATGCCATTATCTTGAATTTGAATGGTAAATATGTCTCCTTCCAAATAGGCTTTAAAAACCACTTTTGTCGCTTGTGAATGTTTGATAATGTTGGCTAATATTTCTTTATACGACAAAATGATATTTCTACTTTTTACATACGAGATGTCTATGGGAATGATATCTATTTCAAGATATAAAAAATCAATTTCATCAAACAAATCAAAAAAGTTTTCGCCATAATCACGGAGATATTTACACAAACTTTCTATGTTGTTATTTTTTGGATTTAGCGACCAAACAAAGTCTTTTGCCGTATGATAAATTTCTTTAGAAAGTGACGCAATTTTGTCAATTTTGGGAGAAGGAACTTTTTCGCTGTGTTTTAAATTGTTTGATAAACCAATAACAGAAGCAATTTTATTACCAATTTCATCATGAAAATCGCGCGCAATTTCTTCTCGTAAGTTTTCTACTTTGTGTTCCAAAAAGATGCGTTTGTTGATTTCGTTGGACAAGTTCTCATTTCTGCGTTTAATGACGCGTATGCGATGCCACAAAAATCCTAATAATAACAGCGTAATGAGTCCGAAAATAAAAATTTTAATTACGGTAATTTGATACCATTTGGGCGATATTTTAAATTGAAACGTTTCTGGAATAGACCATTCACTATTGATTTGTTTTCCACGAAAGGCAACTGAGTAATTGCCAGGTTTTAAGCTGCTCATTTCAAGTTCCTGATGCTGAAGTTTTTTCCAATCGGCATTGTTTATTTTATATTCAAAAAGGATCGCTTTTGGGAAATATTGTGTACTACTTTTAAAATGAAGTATGACGTGATCGTTTTGAATGCTTTTTTGATCAATTTCAATTTTTGGTGGCAATGTAATATCAAGCAATGCGGGATTGAATTCCATAATTCCATTTCCTGAAATCATCCAGATAATTCCTTTTCGATCTTGATAAAAGGAATATATATTATCCGAATTGGAGCCGTTTTTTGTGTTAAAATGATATTTAAAATCATCCGTGAGTACCCAAAAACCTTTATTAGTACCAAAGTAAACACGATGTTGCGCATCTACGAAAGTGGCATTGATATAAATGTCTTCTTCTGTAAAAAGTAATGGAAAAACGTTGGTTCCATCATACGTATACGCTTCATACGGAGTGGTAATTAAGAGTTGATTTTTATGGGTTACTAAAGAGCGAATAACCCGTTGTCGAAAGTTTTTTTGTAAAGTGGAATCTTCGGTGCGTTCCCAGACATCTACCTCATTTTTGATGAATTTTCGAATGCCATTTTGTGTTCCTAGATACACTTTGTTTTTGAAAAGAACACCAGTGTTGACCTTTTTGTCTCGATCATTATATTCAATACAATAAATATCTTCGCGTTCACCATTATGATTATGACTTAGCCAATATTTTGAATACATTAAGGTGTCATTTGCTTTGGTAGCTAAAATATTATCAACTCTTGAATTTTTTATTATTTTTAACGATTCATCATAAAGATTGGCGTGAGAAGAAAAATAACGTTTCCCGTTAAATTTAAAAATTGTAGAGAATCGAAACGGATTTTTTTGTTGTGTAAATGTGTCTTTTTCTTGAAGCGTATAGGAAACATTTTCTGTAGCAAAAACCATATTTCCAGCGGTATTTTCATAGCTAAATTTAGGAACGGGAATTTGGTAAGCTGTTTTGTGATAGGACTTAATGATGGAAGGAAATAGTTTGTAAAATCCATCGCCATACACCGCAATATAAATCGTTTCTTGGTCTACAAAAATATCACTAATGCCATTTTTTATGGTCAAAATAGCTTCCACATTGGTGATTTTTGAATAGGTTTTGTCAAATGTGATGAGGTAAATGCTGTTGCGTTCCGCACGATGATTAAACTGTACTAAAATTTGCTGTTTTTTGTACGGTTTGATACATTTTATGGTATGCGATTTTTCAAAATGATGTGTTGTTTTCTGCGTAGGATTGAGTTTTGGCGACCAAGATAAATTCCCTTCATCATCGCTGTAAAAAATAAATCCGTCAATACTGTTAATGGCTTCTACATCAGAAGTAAATCCGTGATTAAATTCACGTTCTTTTTCGCCTTTCCAATTGTATTGTGAGATGGCTTTATGTTCACTTATATAAATCGCTGAATCGTCAATAGCGACACGTCTAGTCATATTAATACTATCGAGTTCTATTAGTGTATCCATTTGAGAACGTTCATTAAATGCTAAAAATAGTAATCGTTGGTACGTAGTGTAACTCAGACTTTTATCTTTATGTTTTAAAATTCTGTTGATACGTGATGGATGTACAATTTTAAGTTCTTCATTGTTTTTAGTTACCATTCCATCTAGCCATGAACTAATGTACAAAATGCTGTCTTTTACATTGAGCAATGAAACTGGATACCGAATTTCTTTTCTATTGAGAATTTTAAAATTGAGTCCATCAAAAGTAACCAAACCGCCATCGGTGGCAACGTAGATTTCTTCTTGAAATTTCTCAAAAGCAAACACATAATTATCGGGCAAGCCATTTTCTACATTAAAATGCTGAGTTGTCCAATATTGTGCTTGTGCTACAAAGCAACTCAAAACACAAAGAATATTTAGGATGTTTTTTTTCACGTAGGAAACAATTCGTTTTCCTAAAAATAAGGATTATGTTACACTTTATATACTGCAAGATGTAGTATTTATTGCGCACTAAATACGCTTTCTAAATTTTTGGCAATTTTTGGAGCGTTTACAGGATCTACTTGAATATCGCTTGCATCTTCTAGCTTCATTTGATAAGTAGCATCAATGATGTTTGCTACATGTGCTTGAATGTGTATCGAAGCCGTGTTTCCGGTGGCTATGTTAATAGAAGATGCCAATGGAAGCGTCACAAATTTATAATTATCTAAATTGACTCCGTGACTTCCCACATGAATTGCAAATGGACTTTCGGTGCCGTTTTGTGGTGTAAATGTTCCTTCAAACTTGATGAATTTGTAACCTGCTGCCCAATTCCATAACATGCCAGCTTCTTCTGCTTGTGGCACAAAATTTAGTATGCCGCCATCTAATGGATATTTTGATTGATCTACGCCAATCCCAAACGCAATTTGTGTATAATTCCCAACAGGAATTCCAGTAAGATTCAAACGTAGGCTACTTGGATCTGCTTCGTTAATGACAAAATAAGAATCCTCTTTTGGATATTCGAAAACGGTTCCGTTAGCTTCAATCAACGTAATGTTTGAAATGATATATTTTAATTCATTCGTCAAAATGGTTTCATTGTTTTGATTGACAAATGTTGTGTTTCCTAAAGTTAAGTCTTCACTGACCGAAACACGATTATCAAACGTAATCGTTGCCGCAGAAGTCTCCATCGGGTTTTCATCGTCTTTACACGATGATGCAATTATTAATAATGAAATTAAGAATATATAGACTGTTTTTTTCATCACTATTTTATTTTGATAATTAAAGCATCTGAAATACCTTTATTAAGGCTGATATCGCCGTCACTGCTTTGCGTATTTCCAGCTACGACCAACTTTTCATCAGTTGTTTCTACAATTCCATTGGCAGCATCGAGTTGCGAACCACCAAAGTTTTTCTCCCAAAGTAAATTTCCAGCATCATTAATTTTAATCACCCAAAAATCATTCTGACCATAATTTGAATCTACATCTGCATTGGAGCTTTTTGCACTTCCAACAATAGCAAATCCACCAGCTTGCAAAGGTGTAATCGCTCTTGCCGATTCAAAATCACTTCCACCATACGTGCGTTCCCAAATGAGTGCGCCATCAGTATCGCTTACTTTAATAGCCCAAAAATCAGCCGAACCTTTTAGGTTAGAAACATCGCCATCAGAACTTCGTGTATCGCCAACTACCACGTAATTTCCGTCAGTAGTTTTAGCAATATCATAGCCAATTTCAATTCCTGTGCCGCCATACGATTGTTGCCAGATGAGATCGCCAGTATTGCTGAGTTTTACAACCCAAAAATCATAACTTCCGTTGCTGTTGGTAATATCAAAATCAGTGCTTTCTGAGGAACCTGCAATGATAAAATTGTTGTCGTTGGTTTCTAATGTACTATACGATCTGTCATTGTTAGTGCCACCAAAATAACGACTCCATATAATCGTTCCGCTGGCGTCTAATTTATGGCACCAATATTCGCCAACACCATGTTCAGGATTTCCAAAACTTCCATCCGGAGCAGTTGGTCTGCCAAAACTTCCTTGTCCACCAGATGCTGTAATGTCTAAAAATCCTGTGGTAAAATAACCGCCATCACTCGTTTGTATAATATCATACGCTTGATCGCTTCCAGAGAAACCCAAACTTTTTTCCCATTGAACATTTCCGCTTGCGTCCAATTTTACAAGCCATTGATCGTAAAATCCGTTGTTTGTAGTTACATCTTCGTCACTACTTCTACTATATCCAGTAATGACAAATCCGCCGTCCGCGGTGGCTTTGATCGCTTCTCCACGATCGTCTGCTGTGCCGCCGTATGTTTTGTTCCAAAGTAAATTTCCATTCACATCTAAACGAGCAACCCAATAATCATTTTGTTCGGAAGCATGGTCGGTAATATCACCATTAATACTTTCGGTAAAACCGACAATTGCATAACCGCCATCGGAAGTTATGGCAATATCTTGCGCGGTATCTTCTTGCGAACCGCCAAGCGTTTTCAGCCATTCTATTTCGCCTTGAAAGCCAGTTATAGGAGGATTTGTTGCTTCTTCGGGAGTGCCATCATCCGACGAACAACTATAGATGAACGCAAGTGTGAACGCAGCAATAAATTTAAAGTATGTGTAATTTCTTCCCATGAATTAATCCGTACTTTTTCGAATGATAAACAATCCAGAATTGATATCGCTAACTACGATATTTCCACTTTCAAAATACGGATATACATTCCAAGCGCCACTAAATTCAGCTTCGTTATGTGTTGGAAATGTATCAAAAAATCCTGTTTCTTGAATTTGATTTCCATCAATATTTGAAATATCTAATATCCGAACACCAGCCGTATAATTTGCTAAGAAAAAAGTATCTCCTTTTGCATATCCATTATGATCAATTGCATTTGTTGGCCCAGTATACGTCATTTTTACTGATGGATTATCTAAATCTGACATGTCAAAAACGATCGTTCGTGAGTTGAAACCATCATTTAATTCATCCAGTTCATCTCCCAAAAGAAAATATCGTTGATCTTCTGTAAACCAACCCTGATGCGTATATCCAATATTTGGATAGGCAACCGTAGCTATTTGAATTGGATTATTTTTATCTGTAATATCAATAATAACAACTTCATTGGTATTGCTTCCAATTAATAGTTCTTTTCCAGTATGATCTGTATCAGGTCCGTTATAGGTGACCACTTGTGCATCATGTGAATATGCATCATCAGCATATCCGCCAGCAGCCACGGGATTTGTAGGGTTTTGAATGTTTACAAAATGTGGGCCGCCACTAAAGGAAAAAGTAGTATCATCTAAGGTCATTGCGCCAACTGCATAGGCAAATCCGCTTGTTTCATTGATCACAATATTATGTGCACTTCCAAAACCATCATACCATGCGTCGGCTGTAAATACTTCTGGCGCATTTGGCACATTTCGCAATCGTGTTAAATCAAACACTTGCATTCCATGACCAGGTGCTTCGCTCACCACAAACGCATGATTGTTGTATACTTTGACATCTCTCCATGAACTCGCAACCGTTGCTGTTGGTAAATTTCCTAAATATATCGGATTTGTCGGATCTGAAATATCTAAAAAACAAGTATTTTCATTGGTGCCGATAAGCGCATATTCTGTTCCTGTTAGTGGATCTGTCCAGCCCCAAGAATCGTTTCCTCGTGATGCACCAAAAATACTGAGCGGTATTGTGCTTAGTAAATCATAACCATTACACGGATATTGTCCTGCAAAACCATTTTCACAAAGTGTAGCACCTGGAAATGCAATGGAATTGGGAACTTCTATGGGTGTGATTGGATTGTCATCATCATTCGCGCATGCGCTACATAAAACAATGACAAATAGTATGGTGATAAGATGTGTGTATTTTTTCATTTTCAAGATGCAATTAATTGTTAAGATTGGAATATGATTTTTGCTGAATTAGTTGAATGAATAACGACTCGTTTTTTTTCATGAATGTGAAAATAACTATTGAAAAGATTCAAAGATATGCTAACTATGTGTATTTGAGACATAGGAACGAAAAAGTACGCTGAGATAAAGCGAAGGTTTCGTGCAATAAGTGTCATTTTTTTGGCTAATTTTGCATTTTTAAATAGTCGAGGCCTTAAAAACTGTGACTAAAATACAATTTTTAACTTTATAAATACTACTGCTACATGTTAAAAGACAAAGGAGAACAGCGAACAACTTTAGCGAGTTTAGGAGAATTTGGATTGATCGATCATTTGACAGCCAACCTAAAGTGTACGCAACCTTCTACGGTAAAAGGAATAGGTGATGACGCTGCAGTACTAGATTTTAAATCGAAAAAAGTAGTGGTTTCCACCGATTTATTGATAGAAGGTGTACATTTCGATTTGAGTTATATGCCGCTTAAACACTTGGGTTACAAAGCTATTGTCGTGAATCTTTCAGATATTTATGCCATGAATGCAACTGCGACACAAGTAACAGTTTCCATTGCGGTTTCCAATCGTTTTCCATTGGAAGCTTTGGAAGAGTTATATGCAGGAATACAAATGGCTGCTGCGGTTTATAATGTTGATGTTGTTGGTGGTGATACCACATCTTCCACGAAAGGATTATTGATTAGTGTGACAGCTATTGGTGAAGCAGAAGAAGAAAATATTGTGTACCGAAATGGTGCCAAAGAAAACGATTTGTTAGTGGTAACTGGCGATATTGGAGGCGCATTTTTAGGATTGAAAGTGTTACAACGTGAAAAATCAGTGTTTGAAGTCAATCCTAACAATCAGCCCGATTTGGATATGTATAGTTATATTATTGAGCGACAGTTAAAACCAGAAGCTCGAAAAGATATTTCGAAATTATTATACGATTTAGACGTGAAACCTACGTCCATGATTGATATTAGCGACGGTTTATCTTCCGAAATTATGCACTTGTGTAAACAATCGGATGTGGGTTGTAACTTGTACGAAGACAAAATTCCGTTAGATCCGCAAGTGATTTCTACCTGTGAAGAATTCAATATTGACAGCACGATGGTGGCTTTGAGTGGTGGCGAAGATTACGAATTATTATTCACGGTACGCCAAGAAGATTTTCCAAAAATTAAGGCAAATCCAAACTTTTCTATCATTGGTCATATCACTGAAGCGCGCGAAGGCATGCACTTGGTGACAAGAGCCAACACAAAAATTCCATTAAAAGCGCAGGGCTGGAATGCAATGGACGAACAAGAATAATTATGAATTCTAAATTCAGAATGAAGAATTATTGTTGTGTATTATGAATGAAAATTAATTCTCTATTAAGAATTACTCGAAAAGGTAGTTGACTTTATATTACTGACAGAGTAATTATGAATTCAGAATTCTAAATTCATAATTATTAATAAGCATGATTTTTCTTTTTATGAAAAGAAATTAAGGTTTCGTTGATATCCTTTAGTTGAGGTGTCAAGGAAGTAATTCTTCCTTGATCATCATTTGTAGCCTCACAATTACATAACATACATTGATATTCTTTTACGTGTGATGTAATTTGCTTAGTAACTCGATAGCGATGTCCGAAAATGTTGCAGTACAATTTTCCGATTGAGAAAGTAGTTTTGATGTGCATAGTATCCATGGCGGTAAGTAGGTTAAATAGTTTGTTTTGGGCACTTCGAATATACGCAATTGAAATTATTTATCCGACGAAAAGTTCTATTTTTTAGATGAACAGCACATTTTCTAAAGTTGAATGGTAAAATAAAAAATCAATTCTTTCGTTGATAATATTAAATTCTTTAAAATAGAAAAAGTATTTTCTTACCTAAAAAGTGTTTTAAACGACAGATAGCTTTTTTTGGAGTAATTTTCGCTTTCGTTGCGTCAATTTCTCACAAAATCTTGCAGCGAACGGATCAATTGATCTTTATTTTCTATATGACTCATGTGTCCATCAGGAAAAACACGCACCTCAATTGCTGAGTTTTTTGTTTGATCAATTAATGCTTCATACTCCAAAACTGGATCGCGTTTGCCAATAATCATCATTTTCTTATACGGTGAAAAATGTAGCAAAACTTCTCGATCTTCTCGTATTTTCATGCCTTCTAATGCCGCCACAATACCTTGTAACGAAGTTGTCAGTGCTTCTTTTTTGACTTCTTTGATGGTTGTTGCGAAGATTTTACGGTTTTTCGGTCGGAATAAATTCGAAATTGCCAAACGGATGAATTGTGTATGATTGTGTTTTACAGCGCGTATGGCGCGATCACGATTGATCTTTCGTTCGCTGCTATCGGCTCTTGCAGTAGAATTAATCAAACATACGCCTTTTATATAATCTGGGTACATTTCGGCGAAAGCCAATGCCACATAACCGCCCATAGAATGACCCGCCAAGTGAATTTTGCGCAGGCGTAATGCTGTCAACACCGCAAAAACAGTTTCTGCCATTTCTTCCATTGTGTGAATGTAGCCCAAACACGCTGTTTTTCCATGACCTAGCAAATCTATAGTGATGACTTTGTGTGTTTTAGAAAATAATTCTATGTATGGTTCCCACATCGAACTGGTTTCTAAAAAACCGTGGAGTAATACCAACGCATTTCCTTGTCCAGAAACGGAGTAGGCTATTTCTATATTTTTATAGGTCACAATCTGTTGCATCTCGCAAAAATATGTATCTTTCGTTAGCTATAAAACCAGAAACCAAAAATGTTTACTTCCACTTTTAAAAAACTTTCCAATGCTTCCGAAAAGAAATTACTGCTGCTGGCAGTTCTAATGTTTTTATTAGCAGCAAGTTGTATGGTGCATTTTGATACCTTACTCAAAAATGATGTCGCACCTTTAGGAATTATTTCGTTTGAATTAGCAAAAACACTTGATTGCTCCACCAAAATAATAACTTCTTGGCAAGCAACCGAAGGCGCTATGTTTTCCGCAGAATGGAGTTTATGGTTCGATTATATTTTTATGATTGCGTATGCTTTTTTACTATGTTTAATCATTAATCGGATCACCAGAATTGTTTGGAAACAGCCTGAAAGTCTCGGTTATCGACTCGGAATTGTGCTGATGCGAATGGTCGTTTTTGCTGCTTTTTTAGACGCAGTTGAAAATTTTGCTTTACTACAGCTCTTTTATGGTGATCTTCAAAAACATTGGTCTACACTCGCATTTGCAACCGCTACGATTAAATTTATCAATATTATTCTCGCTATTCTATACGTTATTATCAGCTTAATCATTGCTGGAATTAAAAAAACGATACATGTCAAAAAATAAAGAACTCTTTGTCACCGCTTTTGCATTATTTTCTATGTTTTTTGGAGCGGGAAACTTATTGTTGCCACCATTATTAGGGTTTCAAGCTACCGACCAATGGCATTGGGTGACGCTCGGATTTATGATTACAGCGGTGGTCATTCCAATATTCGGAATCTTAGCGCATGCGCGATTACAAGGTTCTATGTTTGATTTTGGAAAGAAGGTTTCGCCGTTATTTAGCAGTGTGTTTTGCATCATTATTTATGTGATTTCTGTGACAATTCCGTCACCACGAACTGCCGCAGCAACACATGAAATTTCCATCTTTCCAAATTTTGGTACTAATGCTTTACTGACGAGTAGTATCTATTTTGCGCTCGTTTTAGTATTTGTGTTGAATCGTTCTAAAATTTTAAACCTTATTGGAAAATTCTTAACACCATTAATTGTATTAATTCTTTTTGCGATTATCAGTATTGGATTGTTGATGCCTCATGAAGCACTAAATCCTTCTGCATTTACTACACCTTTATTTGATGGATTAAAAGAAGGTTACCAAACATTTGACGCGATCGGCGCGATTGTTATCGGTGGTGTTATCATCATTTCGTTGAACTTAAAAGGGCGCGATTCGTTTGAAGTAAAGAAAAAACTCATTGCCAAATCGGGTTGGATTGCAGGCTTCGGATTGTTTGTTATTTATGCCGGTTTGATCATACTTGGTTCGTACTTCAGTAATGAAATTCAAATAGATATGAGCATGAGTAGCGATATGAAACGCGCAACCTTATTGCGTGGCATCAGTTTGGCAACTTTAGGAAATATCGGAACCGCTTTTCTGAGTGTGTTGGTAGCGTTGGCATGTTTTACGACGGCTGTTGGAATCACCACAGGAACTGCTGATTACTTCAAAGGATTATTTAACGATTCAAAAAACGCGTATACTATTACGGCAATTATCGCTTGTTTGATAGGAATTATTGTCGGACAATTGGACTTTCATGATATCATTGTCATTGCGGTTCCGGTGTTGAAATTCATCTATCCAATTACAATTGTGTTGATCTTTTTAAACATTGTGCCTGAAAAATACGGAACACCATTGGTATTTAGAGCGGTTGTTTTTAGCACGTTTATTTTTGGCTTGTTAGATGCGCTTGCTTTTTTCTATCCAACGCATCATTTATTAGTTGCTTTCCGCGAATTTATGCCATTGGGAACACATGATTTTGCTTGGGTGTTGCCAGCGGTGTTGACGTTTGTGGTGTTGGTTTTATTTCAGAAGCGAAAGTAGTGTTGTCATTCCTGCGCAGGCAGGAATCCATTATGAGCCCGAGTGGATTCCGCAACAAGTGCGGAATGACAGAAGTAACATATTACTTTACTATCGTTCGTAATAACGTTTCATATCGTGAATATTAAGTAATTTCACTTTTTACGACTAAACACACATCGAATCGATAATTTTATACATGGCAATCCAAGATATTACAACGTATACATACCAAGATACATTTTCACTTAGCGTAGTGCAGTTTGAAAAAGCCTGCATTGTAAATAAGCCTGAACAAGTAGATTCGTATACGATTTATTGGATTAAAGAAGGAAAAGGAACGTATTATATCGATTTTGAAGAATATACTTTTGATGGAAATATCATTTTCTTTTTGTCGCCAGGACAAGTCTTTTCAGTAAGTTCTGAGAAAATTAAAGAAGCTTATAAACTTTCGTTTCAACGTGATTTTTATTGTATTCAAACCCATGACAAAGAAATATCATGTAATGGCGTGTTGTTTAATAATGTGTACGATACTCCTTTTGTCATACCAAAATCGAAAGATATTCAGCGTTTGAGTTTGTTATTAGAAGATTTAATCGAAGAATTCAACCAAGAAAATTCAGGTCAATATGATATGTTGCAAAGTTACTTGAAGCAATTTATCATTCATTCGGTTCGTGTAAAGAAAGAAGATTTCGTTGTAAAAGAGGAAACCGAAACCAAATTATACAAAGATTTTAGTGTTTTGGTGGAGCAAAACTTCAAAAAACTACATTCGGTTTCTGCGTATGCAGATCGATTGGGAATTTCGCCTAAATCCATTTCCAAACATTTTCAAAAACTCGGAACAACGACGCCAAGTGATTTTATTAAAAACAGAATTATTTTGGAAGCCAAACGACAATTGTTGTATTCGGAGCAATCTGTCAAAGAGATTGCATTTGACTTAGGTTTCAACGATCCGGCATATTTTACGCGTTTTTTCACCAAAGCGATTGAGAAATCACCACTTTCCTTTAAGGCTGAGTATAAGAAATAGACTTCTTGGATTTTTAGATTATTAGACTTGTTTTATTGTTTGTCATTGCGAAAGTTGTTCACTGAGC
>CAYGPQ010000083.1:0-19362 GCA_964351775.1 uncultured Kordia sp.
ATGCCTGACAATGCTCACAAGCTTTCCAACGGGTTTTTGGCGCTTCATCGCCGCCAATATGAATATATTTCCCTGGGAAAAGCGGCATCACTTCATCCAAAACGTTTTCTAAAAACGTGAAGGTTGCTTCTTTTGGACAATAAATATCCTCAAAAACGCCCCATTTGGTAGCAACTTCAGTTTGTTCGCCTGTGCAACCCAACTTCGGATACGCAGCAATGGCAGCTTGCGAATGTCCGGGCATTTCAATTTCAGGAATTATCGTAATGAAACGCTCTGAAGCGTATGTTACAATCTCTTTTACTTCTTTTTGCGTGTAGAATCCGCCATATCGTTTTCCGTCAAATTGTTGTGGAGCATCGTTGTAATGACCAATCAACGTTTCATTTCTAAAAGCGGCAACTTTTTGTAATTCAGGATATTGCTTAATTTCAATGCGCCAACCTTGATCGTCTGTCAAATGCCAATGAAAGGTATTCATCTTTAATTGCGCCATTAAATCTATATATTTTTTGATGAATTCCACGGAAAAGAAATGTCGCGACACATCTAAGTGCATTCCGCGATACACAAATCGTGGCGCATCTTTTATGAAGGCGCATTTTAACAGAATTGTTTCATGAGGGAAGGTTTTATTTTCTACAGTAGCTGGAAAAAATTGACGTAAGCTTTGAAACGCATAAAAAGCACCTTTTGCGGTTTTCGCTTTGATCGTGATCAGCGAAGTATCAACCTTCAATTCATAACCTTCCTCATTTTCAATATTCTCATCAAATATAAATTGTAGTAGATTTCCATTTGGTTTGCTGTCATAAGGGAGTTTATATCCAAGTTTTTCTTCAAAAAAATCATTCGCAAAATTTGCTGCGCTTCTCAAATCAAAATCTGTATGTAGGGATACATTTTTATCAAAAACAAAATCTTCATTACTAACACCGTCAAAACTAGGAGTTGGAAGAATAAAAGGCGTAATGGACGGCTCTGGTTTAGCACAACTTACAATACAGAGTAAAATTACAAGTTTAAAAAAAATATTGCTTCTCATTTTAGTATATTAGTTGCCATAAATTTAGCAATCTATTTTAATGAAACTTCAATACATCACTTTTTTTATTGTTATCACCTTATTTTTTAGTTGTACGAATGACGACAAAATACTCGTCGCACAAAAAGATGCGGCATTAATTAGTTATGTAAATCCTTTTATTGGAACTGGCGGACACGGACATACCTATCCGGGCGCAACCATGCCTTTTGGAATGATGCAACTGAGTCCAGATACACGTTTGGATGGTTGGGACGGTTGTTCTGGGTATCATTATTCAGACGCATACATTTACGGATTTTCGCATACACATTTAAGTGGGACAGGTGTTTCTGATTACGGAGATATTCTATTAATGCCAACCAATGAAATTAATTTCAATAATGGTGCTGACGGAAAAAAGGGCTATCGCGCACATTTTTCACATGATAATGAAGTTGCAGAGCCTGGGTATTACAAAGTACATTTAGATAGTACAAATATTGATGTTGAATTAACTGTTTCCGAACGAAGCGGAATTCATAAATACACATTTCCAACTGCGGAAAACCAAGTGGTGATGTTAGATTTGGTGCATCGCGATAAAGTATTGGACGCTAAAATTGATAAGATTTCAGATACAGAAATTGTTGGCTATCGATTTTCGGACGCTTGGGCAACAGATCAACGGTTGTTTTATGTGATAAAAACATCGCATCCTTTTAACGATATGTTGCAATCGCCACCAACACAAGGAATGCCAGGCGCACGAAGATCTGCGTTGACATTTAAAAATCCAAACAACGAACCGATCATTATAAAAATTGGAATTTCGGCGATTGATATTGAAGGTGCACGAAAAAATTTAGCACAAGAAATTGGCAATAAAACATTTGATGAAGTTAAAAAAATAGCGCAAGATACTTGGGAAAAGCAGCTCGAAAAGATTGTGATTGAAAGTAAAAATCTTGATTATAAAACAACTTTCTACACCGCGTTGTATCACACGATGCTTGCGCCCAATTTGTATCAAGATATAGACGGACGCTATCGTGATATGGACATGGAAATTCACCAGTCTGACGATCATACACATTATACGGTTTTTTCTTTGTGGGATACGTATCGTGCGGCGCATCCACTGTATACGATTATAGAAGAAGAACGAACGAACGATTTCATTAAAACATTTATAAAGAAATACGAATCGGGCGGCATCATGCCCATTTGGGACTTATCAGCAAACTATACAGGTTGTATGATAGGATATCACGCGGTTCCTGTGATTGCGGATGCGTACCTAAAAGGTATTCGTGATTATGATGTGGAAAAAGCGTTTGAAGCTATGAAACACAGTGCGACACGTGAAAAATTAGGTTTGGAATATTATAAACAATTGGGATATATTCCTGTGGAAAAAGAATCGGAATCGGTGTCGAAAACCTTAGAATATGCTTATGACGATTGGACCATTGCTGAAATGGCAAAAGCGTTAGGTAAAACCGAAGATTATATCGAATTTACCAAACGTGCGCAATACTACAGAAATGTATTTGATCCTGAGACGAAGTTCATGCGCGGACGTTTTCGTAACACGTGGTTTGCACCTTTTGATCCGTATGAAGTAAACTTCAATTATACCGAAGCAAACGCTTGGCAATACAGTTTTTATGTACCGCAAGATGTTTCAGGTTTTATTGGTTTGCTGGGTGGAAAAGATAAATTAGAAGCACAATTAGATAAATTATTTACGGCAAATCAAGAAACTTCTGGACGCAATCAGGCAGATATTACAGGGTTGATTGGACAATATGCACATGGAAACGAGCCAAGTCACCACATGGCATATTTGTATAATTTCATCAATAAACCCTCAAAAACACAAGAATATGTACATCAAATTTTAACAACTTTATACAAAAACGAACCTGATGGTGTTTCTGGAAACGAAGATTGTGGACAAATGAGTGCTTGGTATGTGTTGAGCAGTTTAGGATTTTACTCCGTAACGCCCGGAACGAACGAATATATAATTGGAACACCATTATTTGATAAGGCAACCATCAATTTGGAGAACGGAAAAACGTTTACGATTGTCGCGAATAATAGTGCGAAAGAAAACAAGTATATAAAATCGGCTACGTTGAACGGGAAAGACCATCCTTATTCTTTTATTTCGCATGAAGCGATTATGAATGGTGGAAGTTTAGTATTTGAAATGACAAACGTGCCAACAGATTGGGGAACACAAGACGAGAACATTCCGGTCACGGAAATTACAGAACATAAAATTGTACCGCCGCCATTTATTGCAAAAGGCGATATTGCGTTTAAAGGTGAAACAACAGTAACATTGCAATCGGTAGATAAAGAAGCGAAGATTTACTATCAACTCATGAATATGCTTCAAGCAGAAAAACCTGATTTTGTAGAATATACAAAACCATTTACGATTTCTGAAATAAGTGTATTGAAAACATACGCACAACGCGGCGATTTGAAAAGTGCTGAAATCATGACAGAATTCTTCAAGATTGATCCAAATTTAAAAATTGAACTCGGAACCGAATACGCCAATCAATACAACGCTGGTGGACAAAACGCGCTGATTGATGGAATTTTTGGAACGGAAGATTTCCGCACAGGAACATGGCAAGGTTATTTTGACAAAGATGTCATTGCTACGGTCGATTTAGGAAGCGTTAAAAGTCTAAATTACATTGGAGTGAACTTCTTGCAAGATCAGAAATCATGGATATTTTTACCAACGGAAGTAGAATTATTTATCTCTACAGATGGAAAGAAATTCAAATCTATATATAAAGGTAATTTTGGAGAATTAGTTGCTGCTGAAAAACCAAAGGTTGAAAAGTTTACGTTTGCTTTTAAAAGCAAAAGTGCACGTTATGTAAAAGTCGTTGCTAAAAAATTAGGCGTATTGCCCGAATGGCATTTAGGCTACCAACATGATGGACGTTCATGGTTGTTTGTGGATGAAATTGAAATAAAATAGTATCAATATTATATTTATAGAGTTTTAAAGTATCAAAAGAAGTTAAAATACGATTGGACTGTTTTTCATTTTGTTAACTTAATTTGAAGTTGTTGAAAAGCAGTTCTAAAATCTATCATAGATGAAAAGAAGAAAATTTATACAAAACGCGGCTTTGACAGGATTAGGTTTAGCAGTAGGAACTGCCTTAACATCTTGTGCAGATGAAAAAAATACGGAAACTGGCGTTGCAACTGCAAAAGCAGCAACGACAAACACAAAACCTGTGCGACCTTTGGTGATCGCAACTTGGAATACACCTTTAGCGGTAAAAACAGCCGCAGAAGTATTGCAAAAAGGCGGCTCAGTATTGGATGCTGTTGAGCAAGGTTGTAAAATTGAGGAAGCAAATGAAGAAGGACAATCGGTAGGGAAAGGCGGTTTGCCAGATAGAGATGGAAATGTAACCTTAGATGCCTGCATCATGGATAAATATGGAAACTATGGTGCTGTACTAGGTGTGCAGAATATCATGCACGTAATTTCATTGGCAAGAAAAGTTATGGAAGATACGCCACATGTAATGTTAATAGGAAAAGGTGCTGAAAAATTTGCCTATGAACAAGGATTCAAAAAAGAAAATTTATTGACAGAAGCATCCAAAAAAGCTTGGGAAGCTTGGAAAATTAAATCTGAATACAAACCTATCATAAACATAGAAAACCATGATACCATTGGAATGTTGGCCATAGACAAAAATGGAGACATCTCTGGCGCTTGTACCACAAGTGGATTGGCATATAAAATGGCAGGCAGAGTAGGAGATTCACCCATAATAGGTGGCGGATTATTTGTTGATAATGAAATTGGTGGTGCTTCTGCAACTGGTTTAGGGGAAGAAGTACTAAAAACCGTTGGAAGTTTTCTCATTGTAGAACTCATGCGACAAGGGAAATCACCGCAAGAAGCATGTGAAGAAGCTATTAGAAGAATTGTAGAAAAACCAAATAGTAACTTTAAAAACTTCCAAGTAGGCTATATTGCTGTAAATAAGCAAGGAGAAACTGGAGCGTATGCTGTTCA
The DNA here is from genome assembly GCA_964351775.1 of uncultured Kordia sp. Lineage (GTDB taxonomy): Bacteria > Bacteroidota > Bacteroidia > Flavobacteriales > Flavobacteriaceae > Kordia. Next base: position 5,100 of record CAYGPQ010000083.1, read on the forward strand.
CGAATGGTTTAGCTATAACCTATACAAAGAAGGTGAAAACAAAAATATTCAATCTGATTTTTACAATAAAGCAAAATAGCAACCAGTTAAGAGTTAAAAAGTGATGCGTGATGAGTTGAGTACAAACTAACTAACGAATTCACAAAAAACGAAGTTTAAGAGTTTATAAGTTTAACAGTTTAGACTTTAAAACAAATACAAAGTAAACAAATTAACAAACAACCAATAAACTAATTCAATATGTCAACCAACAAATCGTATAAAAGTGCTTTTATTTTCTTAACTACTTTATTTTTCCTTTGGGGATTTATTACCGTATTGGTGGATAGTTTAGTGCCAAGACTAAAAGATGTTTTTGAAATGACGTATGCAAGAACTGTTACGGTTCAATTTGCTTTTTTCGTTGCTTTTTTCGTGTTTTCGATTCCTGCAAGTGCAATTTTATCAAAGATTGGCTATAAAAAAGGGATTATTCTAGGATTAGTCATTATGGCAATTGGTTGTTTATTATTTTATCCCGCAGCAGAATACAGAACTTTTTCCGTCTTTTTAATAGGATATTTTACACTCGCTGCTGGAATTACCGTATTGCAAGTTGCTGCCAATCCGTATGTAGCTTTGTTAGGTAGTGAAGATGGCGCCAGTAGTCGATTGAATTTATCACAGGCATTCAACTCACTCGGAACAACCATTGCACCAGTTGTGGGTGCCTTATTTTTATTAAGTGAAAGCGTAAAAAGTTCTGAAGAAATAGAAGCATTAAGTAGTATTGAAAAAAGTGCTTATTATTTTGCAGAAGCAGAAACTGTACAATTGCCGTTTTTATTGATTGCAGGTTTTATCGGATTGTTAGCGTTATCATTCTTCTTTATAAAATTACCAGTAATCATTGAGGAAAGTCCAAAGGGCGGCTATTTTATGTTGCTTAAAAATAAAGTTATGTTGATGGGCGCGTTGGGAATATTTGTCTATGTAGGTGCTGAGGTTTCTATAGGAAGCTTTTTAGTGAATTATTTTGATGATATGAATTTGGGTGCTATTGTAGCTCAAAACGAAACCATGATGAGCATCGCAAATACAATTGCAGATGTTTTTGGTAAAGATTTCGACGGAACTGATCCAAAATCATTGTTAGGCGTTTTCGTTATTTTCTACTGGGGCGGCGCTATGATAGGTCGTTTTGTAGGCGCGTATTTAACGAAAATAATGTCGCCAAGTCGCGTATTAAGTGTTTTTGCAATCTTGGCAATCTCTATGATTGTAATTTCAATAAGCACAACGGGATTAATCTCTATGTGGTCAATCTTAGCAGTTGGATTGTTTAACTCAATTATGTTTCCAACAATTTTCACATTAAGCTTAGAAGGTTTAGGTGATTTAAAAGCACAAGCTTCCGGATTGTTATGTATGGCAATTGTTGGTGGCGCAATTATTCCATTCATATTTGGATCCTTAATTGATGCCGTTGGTTTTAAATTAGCGTTTACCTTAGCCATTATATGCTACGGATACATTATGTTTTACGGTTATACAAAGCGGAAAGTGATTAGTTAATATCTTGTTATTATAAAATTTTAAATATTGTAAATAAAAACTTATTTTGTGGGAAATATTTTTTTATGCACAACCGTTTAGAACTACAACTAAGAGAACTCAATCCAAATCTTTTTGGTAAACTACAAGAAACTAAAACAGAAGTAAAGCTTTTGTTACAAAAATATGCTAGCAATTTCCCCGAATATACAGATCATTCCATAGATCATACTCAACAAGTTTTCGATTATGCTTCAGATTTATTATCTGATGAGCAAATTGAAAACTTAAATGATGATGAAATATATGTGTTGTCAATGGCATGTTATTTACATGATGTTGGAATGTGTATTCCTGAGGAAAAAATTAAGGAAATAGAAGGGACAGAAGAGATTCAAGAATACAGAAAAAATAATCCAGATAAACCTGTACAAGATTATATACGTGACATTCATCATGAATTAAGCTACAAGTTTATAGTTAAAGAGCAAGAATTACTCAAAATCCCGAATGAAAAATATGCGAAAGCAATTGGTTTAGTCGCGCAAGGACACCGAAAAGTTGATTTGGGGAATATAGATGAATATAAGCCTAGATTCACCGTTAAAGGTGGTAAAACTTTTGTATGTCTTCCATATTTATCAGCAATCATTCGTTTGGCGGACGAACTAGACATCACCAATATTAGAACTCCAAAATTGTTGCAGCGATACTATATGCCAGAAAATGAAAGAAGTATTTATGAATGGAAAAAACATATAGCAACTACAATGGTAAATTTGCTAGAGGACGATGATTATATTCGCTTTGAAGTTACGTGTACAGATCAGAATGTATACGCGGCTCTGAAAGAACAATTTGAAAAAGTTAGAGAAACAATATTATATGCGCAAAAAATTGTCAGAGGTATCAATAGAACAGGAAAAAGAATATTTGAATTATCGTACAATAAAATAGATGTTCAATATGATTTCAAAGGATTTGACCCAAAAGGAATTAAATTTTCTTTTAACGTAAATAACGTAGTCAAAACTTTCATTGGTGAAAATTTATATGAAAATAAATTAGACGCTCTTCGAGAAGTAATTCAAAATGCAATTGATACCTGTCGTTATAAAAAAGTACTTTTAAAGGAAAAATATGTACCTGAAATTGAAATTACTATTAAGGATGATCAAATTATGATCTCAGATAATGGTTTGGGAATGGACGAATATATTATTGAAAACTATTTTGGAAAGTTGGCTAGTAGTTATTACCAACAAGAAAGCATAAAGAAAGACTTTGAAGCTATTGGGCAATTTGGAATTGGCGTTTTTTCATATTTTTTAATAGCAGAATTTATTGATATTGAAACAAAAACAGATAAAGATAAAGCACTACGTTTTCGAATTGATAAAGATCCCAATAGTTATTTTCATTTTTTTGACAAAGCAACTAGGAAACAATCAGGAACTACGATTACATTGAATTTGAAGAAAGATTTTGAATTTGAAGTAAATGAAATATGTGAATATATTGAGAACACTTTTAAGTATGTTGAAATTCCTATTAAATTAAGATCTAATATAGAAGAAAAAAGACTTACAAAACAGAGTTTTAATTTTGATGAAAAAGAACTTCTTCAAAAATCTGTAGATTACCAATATAAAGATGATTTAGATAGTTTTGATTATTTTACCTATAATTTTAATGAAGAAGAGTATGAAGGAAGTTTAACTTATTTCTATCATAAAAGTCACAATAATATAGGCTATTATATTGATACTGAAATTTTTAGAATAGAATTTTTAGTCTTTCAAAAAGGCGTGTATGTTAATTCGAATAGAGCCTTTTTTAATCCAATTAGAAATACAAAAGGGGTGATTAACTTAAAAGCAAATAGTAAAATAAGCTTAAGTAGAAATGAATTCTCTTCTAATGGAAATTTGTCAAAAATAATGCTTGAAATCACAGGAAAATTTATTAAAACCTTATTCAAAAGAAGAATTTTATTAATGGAAAAGGCTAATCTCCCAGAATTTACATTCAATTTTTTTAGAAAATTTTATAGTGGAAAAATAATATCAGATTTAATGTATTTTAATGTTTTTAAAAATGGGGTAAATGAAATAGTTACGCTGAAAGAATTAAAAGAACAGGCTGGTAGACCAATTATAATTACAGACCATGAAAAACCTTCTGTCGAAGAAAAAAAATCAATAGTAATTCTTACAAAAATAGTAGATAATTCACATTTTGAAGTAGCGGATAGTTTTTTTCGTAGAAGTTTCAGTGATAAACACTTTGAATATGATGTGATTGATTCAATTTGGAAATTAACAATAGGTGGAGAAATTAAGAATGGTGATAATTATGAAAGTTCGATTGAAGAGACCTTTATACAGCTTACTTTTTTAAATTTAAAAAATAGTAACTGTTTAATTTTCAGCTTTAATAAAAATGGATTTGCAGATTGTATAAATCGTAATCACGTTTTTGTGAAGGCTATTAATCAATTAGATGACAATATCATAAAGGGAAATAGGAAAGTTTTAAAAGAGATGTTTAGATTAATACAAGATTCATATTTTGAGATTAATAGGTCCTATAAAAAAGGTAATAAGAAAATTCTTCTATTAAATGAATTAACCAAGGAGTTAAGTCGTAAAATTGATATTGACTATACATTTACCAAAAAAGACTTTCAATTAGAATAATTAACTTCATAAGAATAAAATTGCAGCAGTTATATAGTTTTTTATCTTTGTTTAGATACCTAGATAACATTTGTACTGTATGAACAACATTCAAGAAAAATTGAACGCTTTACGCGACGAATTACGTGAGCACAATTACAATTATTATATTTTAGATAACGCTACGATTAGTGATTATGAGTTTGATATAAAACTCAAAGAATTGCAAGCACTCGAAGCGAAACATCCTGAGTTTTATGATCCGAATTCGCCAACATTACGCGTTGGTGGAACGATTACGAAAAACTTCAACACCATTGCACATGAATATCGCATGTATTCGTTGGAGAATTCGTATTCGAAAGAAGATTTGCTCGATTGGGAAACACGTATTGAAAAGATTTTAGGTGTTGAAAACATCGAGTTTACCTGTGAATTAAAGTATGATGGCGCTTCGATGAGTTTGACCTACGAAAATGGTGTCTTAATCAAAGCTGTCACGCGTGGCGATGGTTTTCAGGGTGATGAGGTGACGAATAATATCAAAACGATCAAAACGGTTCCGTTGCGACTCAAAGGCGATTTTCCGCCAAAGTTTGACATTCGCGGCGAGATCATTCTTCCGCTCGACGGATTTCATAAAATGAATGAAGAACGATTGGCGAATGGGGAAGAATTATACATGAATCCGCGAAATACAGCTTCTGGAAGTTTAAAATTACAAGATAGTAGTGAAGTAGCGAAACGTCCATTAGAATGCTTATTGTATAGTTTAAAAGGCGAAAAATTGCCCATTTCAACACAGTTTGAAAGCTTAGAGAAGGCGAGAAGTTGGGGATTTAAAGTGCCAACCGTCGCAAAAGTTGCAAAAAATGTAGATGAAATTTTAGAATTCGTAAATTATTGGGAAGCCAATAGACACGAATTGGAATATGAAATTGATGGCGTGGTGATTAAAGTCAACAATTTACAACATCAAGAAGAATTAGGCTATACCGCAAAAGCACCGCGTTGGGCAATGGCGTATAAATTCAAAGCCGAACAAGTCTCTACCATTTTAAACGAAATTACGTATCAAGTTGGACGCACGGGCGCGATTACGCCTGTGGCAAATTTAGAGCCTGTTTTATTAGCTGGAACGACCGTAAAACGTGCTTCTTTGCACAATGCGGATCAAATTGCCAAATTAGATATTAGAGAACGCGATACCGTTTTTGTTGAAAAAGGCGGCGAAATTATTCCAAAAATCGTAGGTGTCAATATAGAATTGCGTCCGGCAGATTCTATACCAACCCAATATATATCAACGTGCCCAGAATGTCATACGCCTTTGGAACGCAAAGAAGGCGAAGCACAGCATTATTGTCCAAATGCTTCGGGTTGTATTCCTCAAATTGTGGGAAGAATTCAGCATTTTATTTCGCGAAAAGCGATGGATATAGAAGGATTAGGAGGAGAAACCGTTGCTTTATTAGTCCATGAAGGTTTGATTACCAATTATGCCGATTTATATGAATTGACCAAAGAACAAGTGATTCCGCTTGAGCGAATGGCAGAAAAAAGCGCAGAAAATTTGGTGAATGGCATTGAAGCCTCCAAAAAGATTCCATTTGAACGTGTGTTGTATGCCTTAGGAATCAGATATGTAGGCGAAACTGTAGCTAAAAAGTTGGCAAAACATTACAAATCTATTGATGCGCTCATGTACGCTTCGTCGAATGATTTAGAGCGTGTCGACGAAATAGGAGTGAAGATCGCCGAAAGTGTAGCGCAATTTTTCTCAGAAGATGCTAACTTAGAAACCATTAATCGTTTAAAGACCTATGGCGTACAATTAGAGTTCTCTGCGGAGCAATTAGAAGGATTGACAGAAGCGTTATTGGGAAAATCGTTTGTAGTTTCGGGGGTATTTGAAAAAGTATCGCGAAACGAGCTTAAAAAACTGATAGAAAATAATGGAGGAAAAGTATCTTCTTCAATATCATCTAAAACATCGTATGTAATTGCTGGAGACAAAATGGGACCTAGCAAGCGTGAAAAAGCAGAAAAATTAGAGATCACCATACTAACCGAAGATGAGTTTTTGAGTATGATTCAAATTGAATGAAATTAACCAAACCAACACATATCGCTTTTTTAATCACTGCATGTATCACAGTACTTGTTGCCATGTTTTTGGATAAGTTTTGTTTGATTTATGTACAGCCATTTACGGTGTTGACTATTTTAATTATTTATTTTACAGAAAAAAAAGATCCGACAAGCGTATTGTATATTCTTTCGCAAATTATTGGATTGGTTGGTGGTATATTGTTAATATTAGGTATGCGCGACCATTTAAAAGCAGTTTCTGTATTATTTTCACTGTTTTATATTATCTATCTTCGATTAATGTATGTGCGAAATGTGATGAAAAAAACAGAAGTTAAAATATATTTTTATGTCTTTTTAATTTCATTACCAGTATTGTATTTATATTACAATGTTATTCAGACAATTTCATCAGAACTTACCGAAGTCGCTATTTATTTTGGATTTTTAATGTTTTTTATGCTGAGTTATATTTTTACGGCTTTATATTATTATCTAAAAGATAAAACGCAATCAAATTTATGGATGCTCACTGCCGCAATCAATTTTGGTTTTATGAATATTATTATTGGAGTTAATGAATTGTATATGTACGAAACCGCGTTTACAGTTATTGTTGTCCTTTGTAGTCTCTTTATACAATTTTTTGTATTGAAATTTATGGTACATGATAAAAATGATGAACACGACTTACTGAGAAATATGCTCAACTAAAAATGAAGTATAGAAAACCGACATATCTCTTTTTTTTGCGATAGCTTTTATATCGCTATTTGCAGCTTTGTTGTTTGAAAAAAAATACCAATTATACATACAACCGCTTTCAGTCATCGCTATTTTTATGATTTACATGACAGAAAAAAAAACACCAATAAATATCACATACCTACTCGCTTTAATTTTTTCACTTTTTGGAGGAATTATATTAATTCTAGGGCATAAGAAGTACGTTCCAGAAGTTTCGATACTGTTTTCTTTATTTTATGTAATGTATCTACGATTGATGTATTTTAAGAATGAGAAAAAGAAAACGACAGGCAAAATGTTCTTTCTTTTGATACTCATTTTTTTACCCGTAGTGTATCTGTATGATGTTGTTATTGAATTGATTTACAGAGAAATAACAGATGCTATTGTATACTTTATCATATTGATATTTTTCATTTTTACGTATATCATTATGGCTATTTATTATTACTTACGAAACAAAAATCAATCAAATTTATGGATGTTGATTGCTGCTGCTAATTTAGGAATCATGAATATTATTATCATGATCAATCAATTGTATATATATGATGCCATGTTTACCGTAATTATACTTTTTTGCAGTCATTTGCTATACTTTTTTTCTTTAAAATTTATGTTAGAAGATGATGAAAATAGTAGGTTATATGTAATAGAATAACGAACGAGTTTCAACCTTTAATAAAATATATGATGTTAAAACTTTTTTCCGATAATAGGAATGTTTTTGCGTTGCAACCAAAGTGTAATGGCACTCAAAATAAAAACCACAACTGCCGTGATGAATAATGCGCCACCATCTGGTTTTCCTTCAAATGGGACTTCAATGCCTAATTGTGTTAAGTGCATCATAATGGCACCACCGATAATTCCGAGTGTCAATGTTGCGCCAATCCAAGCTGTTTTGGGAATGACCATTAAAATTCCTGCAATTAGTTCCGCAATTCCGATTCCGATACGTCCAAAGGGTTCTAAACCTACTTGTTCAAAAATGAAGACACTATCAGGATGGGCAGTTAACTTAAATCGTAAGGTTTGAATCAAAATGACTGCAACAGCAATTCGAATGACAATTGGAATGTATTTTTTCATTGTTTTTGGTTTTTAGTTGTCACAGTAGTCGAGGATAAAAAAAAGAACTTACAAAACCGCTCAAGTCGATATTTTGTTTAAAATATATTGTAATTTAACGATACTTAATAAATTAGTGAATGCCAAAAATCAAAATTCTTACCTACCTATACTTTATCATCCTATTTTTGGATGCTTTTGGCGTATTATATCCAGATATCATAGATAGGAAATACACCACTTTTTTACCGTTGCCAATCTTGTTATTACTGTACATTTTTTCTGTACTAAAAATCAATTGGTTATACGTTTTTGCTTTGGTTGCTACATTTTTAGGAATCGTCTTTTTTAATATGCAATCATACTTTAAATTGGCATTAATTTTCTATGGAATTGGCGTATGTCTGTATGTAATTATCACCTTAAAATCGGCGATTGTTATTCCTATAAAAAGTATTTGTATCGCTACCATTCCTTTTCTTGTCGTGTATTTAGTGCCACTTATTTATTATTCAGATGCAGTGCAAGAGGATATATTTAATTATATAATTTTTTATGTATTTTTTGTGGGACTGTTCTTTTTTATTTCCGTACTGGTGTATCTAAATCAACGAAATAAAACCAATTTATGGCTACTCTGTTCAGGAGTTTTATTTTTGATTTCGACGATTATTCATGGATACAATCTTTTTTTTGAATATATAGCCCTTATAAGAGTTGGTGTCGTATGTACGTTTTTAATTATGCACTACGCTATGTATAGATATGTTGCGAAACAGTAAATTGTTAACTTATTATTGAATATTCTTTACCTGTCGAAATAATTTTTTCCTTAATGAGTCTGAGTATCAATAAACAACAAAAAAACATAGGATTTTCATAGAGAAATATTTTACTTTGTGACGCTGATGAAAAAAACAAACACGCTTCTTAAAATCTTACTAATATCTATAGCATGTATAGATATCATTTGGTTTTTCTTTTCAGATTTAACGTTTAGACGTTACACAATGTTATTGCCTATACCGTTATTAGTCTTGTTCTATTTTTTAAAAAAAGATACCAAAAGCATCTTATATTTAGCCGCATTAACATCATTTATGGTGGCAGATTATTTTTTTCGTATTGAAGGCGAACAATTTGTTGAAGGTGTAGTTGCCACAAGTATCGGAATAGGATTGTATGGTATTATTGTGTTGATAAACTCACATTATATTTCTACGCGAAGAATTCTCATTAGTACCGTCCCTTTTTTGGGAATATACCTGATTCCATTCGTGTTTTTCATAGAAGAAATACCCGATCGTATCTTCAGTGAAATTGTATCGTATACATTTGCGGTGGGTTATTTTTCGTTTTTAACGATTCTTACCTATGCAAGCAAACCTAGCGCGGTTACCAAAAAACTATTAATTGCTGGTGTAAGCACTATTGGAATGGGAATTCTTTACGGGATTTTTCTATTTGTGTATACAAACAGACTTGTTGGAATTGGTGCCAACATACTTTTTATGGTTTCCAATTATTCCATGTGGCGCTATATGATGATAAAAGATACAACCCCAAAATCAGAAACTATTTTACTATAATCGATTTTCCATTTGCAATCACATTTTTTTCGTCATCAAAATAAAAATCAATTCTACCAACATACAAACCATACGCACCTACTTGATTTACTAAAACAGATTCGCCATCAATATTTTTTTCAATCGTTGGTTTTGGTAAAAATGTATGTGTATGTCCACCAATAATCAAATCGATATTTTTAGTTTTCTTAGCTAAAATTAAATCAGAAGGTCTTTCTGGATGTTTACTGTAGTAATATCCTAAGTGTGATAAACAAATGACCAAATCGCACTTTTGTTCTTCTTTTAAAATTCGACTCATATCTTGAGCAGATTCAATTGGATCATTATACACCGTTTCTTTGTACATGCGCTTGTCTACCAAACCATTCAACTTGATTCCAAGACCAAAAATTCCAATTTTAATGCCATCTTTCACAAAGATTTTATAGGGTTTCACGTGCGTGTCCATCACCGTATTTGAAAAGTCGTAATTAGCCGAAACAAATTCAAACTTCGCATTTGGCAATTGCGCGTACAATCCGTCAATACCATTGTCGTAATCGTGGTTTCCAATCGTTGCCAAATCGTATTTCATCATGCTCATGAGCTTAAACTCCAATTCGCCACCATAATAGTTAAAATAAGGTGTTCCTTGGAAAATATCGCCCGCATCCAACAATAAGGTATTTGGGTTTTCTTTTCGAATATTCGAAATCAAACTTGCTCTTCGTGCCGCGCCACCTTGATTTGGGTTTCGGGCATCATTTGCATCAAAAGGATCAATATGACTGTGCACATCATTGGTATGTAAAATAGTAATATGTTTCTTTGCATTATTCGCTGTAAAACTTTGTAAAGACAAACCTCCTAAAGTTACAAAGGCACTTGTGGCTAACGAATGTTGTATAAAATCTCTTCTCTTCATCTGTGTATAGGTTTATTGCTTTACAAATCTGCCATCCAATCGTGCAGGAATTGTGTCTACGCTTTTAAAATAATCAATCATAGCATTTCGAATCTTATAATCTAACACTTCCAAGGTCAGAGGATCTTTGAAAAAATTCATCCGATCACCGCCATTTTGCAAATAATCAGAAGTTACTACATGATACGTTTTGCCGTCTTCAATCGGTTTTCCGTTTACCAAAGCTTTTACTAACTTATAATCACTATCTAATGTAATGGTCAACCCAGCAATTGGATGTGCTCTTTTCGCGGTGACTAAATAATCTACCAAGCCACGTACATTTTCGGAAGTCAATTCTGCGACTACTATCGAGTTTTCAAAAGGCATTACATTAAAAGCGGTTTGTGTTTTAATAGGACCTTTCGGGATTGGTGCACGAATTCCTCCATGATTCAACAAGCATATATCAATACTTTTCCCGGTACGTTTATTAAAAACGGGCTCACTTTGCGACTTTACAAAATCTGCCATCAAATTACCAATCGTAGTTTCGAGTTCGCCGTCACTCTTATTCATGTCTATGAGCGCATAACTCAACACTTTATCCATATCTTCTTTGATTCGTTCACGATACGGCTTTATATACGATTCAATAGCAGAATCAGCGGTTAAAGAATCACTAATGGAAATGCGTTCTCCTTCAATTCGGGAAACACGTTGTTTTTCTTTAGCACAAGCGAACACTAAAAAAACAGCAAGTAATGCAACAATTTTTTTCATAGACATAAAATATGTGGCAAATTATGAAAAAACACAGAGACAATTGGCGCGAACTACACTAAAAAAATGTAAATACACACACTTTTTTTGTGAATCCTTGCCCAAATTTGACGTTCGTTGTTAAAATTCGACGCTTACTAAATATATTTTTTGTTTTGGTAAGTGACACGTAACTTGCAGTATAACTAACGTTAAATAGGGTAAAAGTTAGATTTAGATTCGATGGAAAGAGGCGCAAACATTTTTATGTGCCTCTTTTTTTTGTGGAAAAAGATTATTTTTGTGAAGAATCAAATAGAATCCATGTTTTTAAAAGCATTACAATACAAATCCTCCAAGAAAGTATTGACACAAAAGCTCGACAATGTCGCAACAAAAGAAGTCAATGCAAACCCTATAAAAACTGTTGGAATCATCATCAATGCTGACGAAACAGATGCCATTGAAGAGATCTTGGATAGTTTGAAATTAACGGCGGAAATTGACGTATTGTGTTATCATAAAGAATTTAAAAAAATACGAACGCTCGCATACCCTGTTTTTTATGAAAAAGACTTTGGTTGGAAAGGAAAACCAAAAACTGAAGACTTGAAACATTTTCTTGAAAAACCATACGATCTATTAATCAGTTATTACAGTCAAAATATAGCACCATTGCAATTAGTTTCTGGCTTGCACACTGCAAACTTTAAAGTTGGGATTGCAGGAAGCGATCAACAGATTCACGATTTGATTATTCATACAGAAAAAAGTGAAATCGCAACATTTGCAAAGGAACTACATAGATATTTACACATACTAAACAAATTATAACATGAAGAAATTCATAGGAACTGGAGTCGCATTGGTTACACCTTTTCACAACGATGCTTCCGTAGACACAGATGCACTAACCAACATTGTGACATACGTGATTGAAGGCGGAATAGACTATTTAGTCGTTTTAGGAACTACGGCGGAAAGTGCTGTGTTAACTTCTGATGAAAAACAACTTGTCATTGATACTGTAGTGAAAGCAAACAATAAACGGTTGCCTATTGTTTTAGGAATCGGCGGAAATAACACTGCAGCAGTTGTCAATGAACTCAAAACGACCGATTTACAGCATGTAGACGCAGTTTTATCCGTTTCTCCATACTATAATAAACCTACGCAAGAAGGCATTTATCAGCATTTCAAAGCAATTGCAGCAGCAAGTCCAAAACCAATCATTTTATACAATGTTCCAGGAAGAACCGCTAGTAATATGTTGCCAGAAACGGTCATTCGTTTGGCAACTGATTTTGAAAACATCATCGCTGTAAAAGAAGCTGCAGGCGATATTGTACAAGCAATGCGCTTACTTCAAGATGCACCCAAAGATTTCTTGGTCATTTCGGGTGATGATATGATTACGTTGCCCATGGTATTTGCTGGTGGCGCAGGCGTCATTTCTGTCATAGGACAAGGTTATCCGAAACAATTCTCAGAAATGGTACGTTTGGGATTGGCAGGAAAAACACAAGAAGCCAACAAACTTCATTACCAACTCATGCCTGCTATTGATTATATTTTTGAAGAAGGAAATCCGGCGGGAATCAAAGCGGTTTTTGAAAAATTGAATTTATCTAAAGCAACGGTTCGTTTGCCATTGGTAGAAGCTTCTAACGCGCTCAAACAAAAACTAAGCAATTTTACGGATGATTTGAATTCATAAACTGAATGGCAAAAAAAGTAAGAGATCCAGGATTTGGCGAATCTACCACAACCACAGCAAAACGAATCGTAAATAAAGACGGTTCGTTTAATATCATGCATTTGCACGGAAAAGTGGGGATTTCTGCCTTATATGCGTATTTGGTTGACATTAGTTGGACGCGCTTTTTCTGTTTAGTCTTTCTATCATATTTTGTATTAAACATGTTTTTTGCCACTATTTATATTTCCATTGGCGTTGAATATATTTCGGTAGCGCCACAAACTTTTTTGGCAGATTTTGTAAATGCGTTTTTCTTTTCATCACAAACCATTACTACATTAGGTTATGGTGCCATGGCGCCAACAAGTGTCTTAGCAGGAATTGTTTCTAGTTGTGAAGCATTGATTGGATTATTGAGTTTTTCATTCATCACAGGACTATTATACGGACGTTTTTCAAAACCAAAAGCTTCCATTGAATTCAGTGATAACATCATTTACCGAGATTTCAAAGAAGGAAAAGCGCTTATGTTTCGGTTAATGAATAGCAAAACGGACGTCATGATTAATCCACGAGTAACTGTGACGCTAGCTATTACTGAACCCGATAATGAACACGGTTACAAGCGTAGTTTTTATCAGTTGCAACTGGAAAGAGATCACATTACCTATTTGCCAACGACTTGGACATTGGTACATGAAATTACAGAGGAATCTCCTTTGTATAAATTTAACAAAGCAGCGTTAAAAAACTTAAATGGCGAATTTTTAATCATGGTTACGTATTACGATGAGGCTTTCAATGAAGAAGTGTACAAACTCCATTCGTATACGTTTGAAGAATTACTGATGGATGTAGCATTTGAAAAAGCATTCTATTTTGATGAAGATGGCTATACTGTGTTAGATCATCACAAAATTAGTCATACGAGGAAATTGACGATTGACGATTAACGATTGTTGATTAATGATTGTTGATTTTCCAATGAATACTAGAAGTTTTATTTTCTGACAACTGATAACCGACAACCCACAACTAATTATCGAATAAAAAATACTGAATGTAAAATATAAAAGTAATTTTGCTCATAAACTTAATATCGAATATCGAATATCGAATATCGAATATCGAATATCGAATATCGAATAATGAATATAAAAGTTTTAATTTCTAACATACTAACATACTAACATACTAACATACTAAC
>CAYGPQ010000084.1:0-19270 GCA_964351775.1 uncultured Kordia sp.
TGCCATAACTCAATATACGAATTTATTGAGTAATATAAAAGTTGAAATAGTATAATAAATACTTTGTGTCTCATTGTGTTTCATTTTCATACAAAAATGCGAAAACGTTTATAAGTAATTATCCCTATTTCTTATGATATGATTATCATTATAAATGCTATAGTAATTGATGGTATAGAATTAAATATTTGTAGTAATACTAAAAATTAGAAAATGTCAAAACTACAAATACAATATTCCAAAGAAATAGCAAAAGAACTAGGGAAAATAGCGGTTTACTTTCCTGGCGAGCATATAGAAGTTGGAGATATTATAAAATTTCCATTTGGTAAATCATTATTCGGTAAATCGAAACCATTAGGAACTTTTCAAAAAATTACTTCGCTTAAAAAAATAGGCATTCAGTACGATGAGCCTCAGTTTTCCAATTCTCCAGATACGTACCATTTTACAAGTAAAAACGCAATTGAGTTTAAAAGTGATATAGAAACAAATTTGAGTTTGGGAACAGATAATCTTCCAAATGCTAAAAGCGCACTAAGTATAGAGTTTTCATCTGAAGGAGCCATATACTTTTTAGCAATTGATTGTGACAAAAAAGAACTCAATGACTTACTCGCATTAGAAAAGGAAATAAACGTAAAAGGGAAAAAAATGTTATGGTATGATACCTATTTGGTGACTTCTGTAACTATAGCAAAAAAAGCCCTCATACTTCAATCGCGATCTAAATCTTCAGGAATAATTATCGAAGGTAATATTCAAGGAATTAACTCAGGAAATGTAAATATAGCTAACAATGCAAGAGTTAATTTAAAAAATCAGAAAGGAGACGTTTTTATAAAAAACTGGTCTGATGATGTAACGGTTTTTATGGACGTTGTAAAGTTTGAAAAAGAAATATTTGAAGCGGAGACGAACCATAGAATAGCAAAAAAAGAGGCTTTCAGAATACATATCAAAAAAGTAAGTATTGAAGAGGTTTTAGAAGATTAACAAACTAAAAAATAAATATCATGCCAAAAAAAGCACTAGTAGTAGGGATTGATTATTATCAAGAATACAAAAATTTAAATGGCGCAGTAAATGACGCTTATGAAGTAAAATCTGCTTTAGAACGGAATGGGGATGGAACACGTAATTTTGGGATAAAACTATTGACATCTATAGGAGAAAATAATACAGTAGTAAGGGAAGAATTAAGAAGTCAAATAGAAGCTCTTTTTAGAGATGAAAATCATCATACTGTACTTTTCTATTTCGCGGGTCACGGTCATTTAGATACTTTAGGATCTTTTATTCTTACATCAGATTGTAAACATGGTAATGACGGAATTTCATTAGATGAAATACTGAAACTTGCAAATTCCTCTCCTGCAGACAATATTATTATTATTTTGGATTGTTGTCATTCTGGAAATGCTGGTACCTCAATAGATTTAGGAGGAAAATCAATATTAGCTAAAGGAATTACAATTTTAACAGCTTCCACTGAGAAACAATACTCCGTAGAAGTAGATGGGAAAGGCGTATTTACAACGTTATTGGTAGATGCGCTGAATGGAGGTGCAGCAAATT
Source organism: uncultured Kordia sp. (assembly GCA_964351775.1). Lineage (GTDB taxonomy): Bacteria > Bacteroidota > Bacteroidia > Flavobacteriales > Flavobacteriaceae > Kordia. The sequence continues at coordinate 1,579 of CAYGPQ010000084.1, forward strand.
TACTAGGAGAAATAACGCTAGGAAGTGTATATGCTCACATTGATAAATCTTTAGGAGAATGGGAGCAACGACCAATTTTTAAAACCAATGTAAAATCTTTCCTTAGCTTAAAATCTGTTAATCCAGCAATATCTTTAGAAGATTTGCAGCAGATTACAAAATTATTTAAAGACAAAGCCTCTGAATTTGAGTTAAATCCTACCTACGAACATACCTCAGAAAATAAAATCCCTGAACATTCAGAAAAATTTCATGTATTACAACGCTATAATCGAGTGAATTTAGTCGTGCCAGTAAATGCCGCTCATATGTTTGATGCCGCAATGGAATCTAAATCTTGCAAGCTTACAGTACTGGGACAACATTACTGGAATTTAGTAGCAAAAAATACTATTTAATCATGGCAGAAAATTATAAACACGATGTAGCAATCTCTTTTGCCCGAGCAGATAGAAATATAGCACTATGTATATACCTAGCGTTAAAGTTAAGAATGCCTGAGTCTAAAGCTTATTATTATCCAAATAAACAGGCGGAAATGATCGGGAGAAATCTTAAAGATGAATTGAAGGAAATTTACAGACATAAATCGAAATATGTCATACTTATTGTTTCTAAAGATTATGTAAATAAAAACAACGCATTTGTTCAAACTGAGATTAATGCATTCATACCAAGATATTTAATAGAGAAGTCGGTGTATCTCATACCAATCATTGTTGATGGAACTGCTACTCAAGAAGTACATGAAGAATTAGAAGGTATTACCACGTTTGCATGGAATTATAATCCAGAGGAATTAGCAGTTTTAATTCATGAACTAGTGTATAGTTTGGAAGAAAAAAGGGATAAGCAACTATTAGTAAAAAACAAAGAACAATCTGAGAAGGTAGTTATTAATAATTCATCATTTAATAAAAGCCCTATAATAACAGATGGAGGAACAATTAATATTAATTATTAAGTTATGGTAGAAGATAACGAAAACACTATAGAAGAAGATGGACAAATACCTGAACAAAATCTTGAAACTATTCTGGAAACTACATTGGAAACTCTTGAAATGGGCACTGAGTCCAATCATCAAGATGATCAAACAAGTTCTGCAACAACAGAAGAAAAGGTAGAAGAGGAAACCAACATAATAGAAGAGACAAATAGCACAAAAGAAGAAAGAGAATTAGATGCCAAGAATTCTTATCACTTTGAAAAAAGCCCGAAAATAGATGGAGCAAATACCGTAAATATAAGTTATGGTGAGGAAAAGAATAGATATGGATTGCCAGTTCTTTTTGACTTAATAGATAAAGAAAAGATAAAATTCAATGTTGAAGATGCAAGTACTAAATATGTGAACCTTTTACTCAAAGAACACTTTCTAATTATTAACTGCGCACATGACGGAATCACAAATAGTTTAAAACAAACCATAGCACAAAATGACAATTTTAAACAGTATCTAAAATACGAAGTTTCTTTTGATGAGTATGATCAATCAGATATTAAAAACCTAATAAAAGATTGTAAAAATAGAATATTGCAAAAAGAAAATCAAAAACTACTTCTATTTGTTTACAATACTAAGAATAACAGTACTCCAAAACTATTAAAATCTTTAAAAAAAGAAAACGGAAATGGTAAAAATGATATACTTACTAAAATAGGTGGTACTATATATATAATTTATATCACGTATCATGAACATAGAAATTATCTTAAAGGTTCCTGTTTTGACTTTCATACTGTTGATGCTTTTCAGATTTACACAGCAACCCACAGAATTACAATGGATCAAGCTTATATTTTAAAAAGTAAAAGAGCTGAAAATATCTGGAGTAAAGATGATAAAGAATTTCTGAAAGACATAGACAAAATTGTTGAAGATCCAAACTTTGATCAAATTATAAGAGATAAAAAAAAAGAAAATACGTCTAGTTTTTTATCTTCATTAAAGAACAAAAATGAGCCTCTTAGTCGCTATGTCCTTTTTATAGCAACATTATTTCCAGAGCTTTCTCCTGATATGTTTAGACAATACATATATGTACTAGTGAAACAACGAAAAAAAGTTAGCATTGATGGAGAAAAAATTTCATTATTGAATCTATGGGAGGAAGATTCTGACTTAATTCTTGATGAATGTAATTTGGAGACTTATCGTATAGATAATCAGTATTTTATTGATTTCAAGACTTCTACAGAAAATACGGAACGAGAATCTTTAGTGTTTAAAGAGTTGACATTTTTTGCTCAAAGAAACGCAAGATTGTTAATTGAGCAGCAACACCTTTTTACGTCTAAAGCTTCTCTGCAATTACATTATAAAATACATCCTATCATTGCAAAATTAGCAATGCAATTTAAAAATTACTATGGAGATGAACTGTTAAAAAAGTGGCTAATGCAATTAGAAGATGAGCGGAAGGAAATACTTTATATTAAAAAAAAGTTCAAAAAAATAAAGTCAGACAGAAAAGGTGTTATAGATAAAATAAATGAACTTCGATTTTTAAAAAATATTAAAGATGAAGAAGATAAACTTAAACGATTAAAAAGAATTACACCAATACGGTTTAGACAACAACATGATGACTTATTGGACGAATTACAGTTTATGAGATTTCTATTTCATAAAGAGGAAGGTATTCCTGAAAACGTATCAATCGAAGAAATACTCGGTGGACTCTATGACTTAGAAGAAACGCTTTTAGAACAACTACATATAACAAACAATGACCATAATAAAGCGTCTAATAATTTGAGTAAAAACGTGTATTTATATGTCGATTTATTAAGTACCATACATGAAAAAGATGAGTCAGATGAACTCATTTCTGATTTCTTTGCTGAAGGATTAAAATTAATTTACCATCATTTTATATTACTTGATATTTTAACTAAATTTCAAATTAAGAACGAAACTTTCAACACTTTTGAATATTACAAGCAATCGTTAACACACTCAAATAAAAATGTAAACGAAACTGCGGCAGAAGCATTTTGTGATTTATTATCAGCTCAATCCTCTGATTTTTATATGTACCTCTCTAAAATTAAGGGTTGGTTTCCCGAAGCGAACAAACCGTTTAATAAGTATACAAAATTAGAAAAACATGTGGTAGTAGTTCTTTTTGATGTTTTAATAAATCAAATGATGAGTGATAAACAATATGAAAAAAGTAACGCTCCATTAAGTTCACATATATACAAAGCAATCTTTCAAGATCAATTAAAATGTAAAGAATACCTCAATTTCTTAGTTAGTAATGTATTTAATATTCTTTTAATATCAGAAGAAGAAAAAGAGTATGTCTTCAAGAAAATTCAAAATCAGCTAACCGAATTAATCGTTTTCTGGTATCAAATTCTTAAGAAAATACAAGAGTTTAATATTCCAAGCATAGAGACTAAAGAAGAAATAGGAATTTTAGTAGATACTATTTTAAATTCTCTAGCAAAAGAGCAACTTAAAAAGATAGACGCTAGTTTAAAGACAAATCGATCTTTTCTAAATAAACGAATCATTAGTACTAAAGATTTTTCTGAAAAGCAACATTTAAAGAAAGAACGAGATTACCTAATTCAATTTATAAATTTATTAAATAACTGATGATGCCAAACTTTAATATCAATCCTAAAAAATTTTTAATCAAAGAAAATACTTCTTCTATTAATTTAAACATATTAGAAAATATCATCCGAAAAGTTAATCCTAAAACTATAAATATTGATGAAGATAATGAAGAGTTAGTCATTATAGATGATAAGACAGGAGAACTAAAAAGGCAAGGTGGATTTACTATTTTAACAGATTCATTTATGGGCAGAACCTATAGCCATTACATAGTAAACTGGTCTAGCTTTTCAAGAGTAAATGATTTGATCTGTGAAATTAGTGATCCCAAAAGTGGAACGATGATAGAACTCAAAATGTCATTTGAAATAAGTTGTATTGAATCTCGGGGAGAAGATGTAATCTTGTTTTTTAAAAATAACCTGAATGAATCTCACACTATCTTAAAGTATGCAATTATGCGTTGGGTTCGGAGTTTTATTACCGACCATCCCAATTTTGTAACAGAATTCGCAAGTATTGAAAATGAATTAAATAGAGAAATTACAGATAAAATTTCTAAAAATATAGGGTTATCTGTAGTTAATATGATAACAAACCCTTTTAAAGCAGCGGATACTCAAATTGATTCTCTACTAGAGCATATTACAATTGTTCATTCAACACCTTGTGAAATTAGAGATAGTACTATTGAAGTGAAAAATAAAATTGTTCTAAATCTCAAAAATAGAAGAATTTTTGCATTAAAACGAATTGAAAATCCTGAAGAATGGATTAAACAAAAAGTGGATGCTATCATCCAAAATGAATTAATTAAAAAAACGTTCCGAGATGTTGTGGATGAATTTAAATCAAAATATAAAAAAAATATTAGTTCAGAACTGGAAAAAGTTGTGAAAGAAATTGGGTATTCCGTTAAACATATAATTTCTATTCCCAGTGAAGAAATTGAAGAGTTCATGAATGGATTTACTTTTACACTAGGAGAGGAAGATACTTTCGAAACTTCACAAGCAAGTATTAAAATTCGTCTCAGTGTTACTGTGCAAGGTAAAGGAACAAAGCTCAATGGAATTGATAAAAAATATATAAAGCCAAAAAAATCTATTGTTGATGAAATAGAAAAAATGACTAAGGAAATAATTAGTAAACATATGAGAAAAGTTATTCCATCAGATTACTATAGTAACGCTAGGGAAGTCTTTAGTTCTATCAAAGAGAAAATCTCTTTAAATCTTTTTGAAAACTTTAAGCTTGATAAACACGACTTCAGTATCTCTTTAAGTTTTTTAGATACTGATATAAAAGAACGGTTTGATTTACTAAAAGCAGAAAGAGGTAGAATAATTATCTACAGCAAAGATAATGTAGCTTGTTACGAAATAAAATTTAGCGTCAGAGATGTCAATAACTGGGATAGGTTTCATAAAAATCAAGTGAAATATTATGGTAATACTTTATTGGAATATAAAGATATCGCTAACGATATAAAAAGTAATATTGAGTTAGAATTTAAATATAATGACAGCACTTCTTTGAAAGAAAAAAATGCTAGAGATATTGATTTTTATGTAATTAAATTGTTTGAGAATACCCAAAGTAAAATCACGAATGAATATGGAATTCTTTTAGGAAGTCCTTATTTGACGAGAATATTAGTATGTAATGGAAATGCGGATGATACTGTAATTGTAGCATTAACTAAAAATAGAAAAGAATTAACGGAACAACTTGTAGAAGCTATAGTGGCTGGTGATGAAAAACTAAAAGAAGAGTTGACTTTAAGTATTGAAAGAATAAATGGTGAGATACAAGTAAATTTAAAAAATGCGTTAGAGTTATCTCCAAACCAATCCGATTATAGTATTAAAAATATTGAGTACTATGAAGAAGGTAAAAATAAAGATGATAAAAATCATTAGAAGTAGGGAGAAAGAAATCAACATATTTCATGAGAGTAAATATTGTATAATCTATGATATTTGGTTTATTAATTTTTCTAATTGATTCATGCAAATACTAAATCATACTTACGATGTTGTTATTTCTTTTTCGGAAGCTCAAAAAGATATTGCAGTAGGTATATGTGTTGCTTTGGAAAAATTAAATATTGAGACCTATTATTATCCTTACAATCAAGAAGAAAACATTGGGATTGATTTAAAAGATAACCTAACCAAATTATTTAGAGACTCTGCTAAAATTGCTTTGGCAATTCTCTCCGAAGAATATCTCTCTGGAGAATATACACAACTTGAATTAAAAGTAATACTAGAGCGGTTACAAATAGATTCAGATTATTTCATTCCTATACTGTATAAGAATACAAAGCTTCCAGCGTCTATAAATAATCTAACACATACCAAGTGGAATTCTGACCCAAAAGCTATTGCCAACACGATCAATAAAAGATTAATTAAAAAAAATAAAATTGATTCTAGAAGCACCAATTCAGAAGTAGTACTGCCTACTATCATAAGAATTAATAGAAATGAACATGAATCGTTTTTAGCAGATCAAAGAACAGATCCTGTAAGCAAGGAGTTAATCGGTGTTGGAGATGAAGTCATCGTTTGTAAAAAGTGTAGAACAGTGTTTTTGAAAGATGTTTGGATACTACATTTTCTGAATATCCATTGTAATCAAAGCGAAACGTTACCAGAACTACCAAATATAACTTTAAGCCATGTAACAATAGATGTTAAAAAAGTGATTAAAGAGTTAAATGAAATAATCACTTCAATGCATTTTAAGTTGTATTTAGTTAATACTGAATTGTTGTTCAATAAAATTTTTTGTCATAAAGATAGGCTCATGCTTGAATTTTATATTGAAAACAAAACGCTCCTAAGTGTTGAAATGTATTTCAACTTTATAAACCTTGATTCCTGTAAACTCATACCAATGACAACTAACACCTCTATTTTATTATTTGAATCATTAGTAGACACAAAAGGAATAGTATTTAAATATGCCGCAAATTCTAAGGTACAAGAAAGAATTGGTTTTTTGTTAACACCAATTAGCTTAACGGATAGGCTTTCAGTTGAAAAATTCTATGAGCTACTATTAAAAATTATTCATAACATTCAAACTAAAAAAGAATAATCATGGGAATACTTTCAGATACAATTGCGGCAATTCAAGATGAAGTTAAAATTGAAGAAATCAATTACTCAATAGAATTTAACCTAGAAATTGATGATTATATCTCTACTAAATCTACTGATAAACAAAAAGGAACTGAAATCATCTTAAAAATAATACGCAATATAATTAAACAAAAGCAATCTGAAATAAACCTACTAAAAATAGCAAATGGTACTACAAATACCGTTAGTCAAGGTATTGAAGATTTAAAAGATTTACTAAAACCAGAAAAGAAACCATTTCAAAGAGACAAACGAAAATACTCTTTTCAATATTGGTTATTTTTTAGTTTAACGATTATAACAATTATTCTCTTAATAGTTCTTTTAATCTTCCCTTTACACTATAAAAATTGGTTAGATGCTAAAATATCATCTCAAATTATTTATCGAATTTCTGTACTGCTTCCATTTAGTACAATAATCGCATTGTTAATATATCAATATCGAAATGCATTAAAGCATTATCACAAGGCATGTGAGTCTATACATATTATGGGAAGTTATCCCGCAATAATAAACGCAATATGCGTCAATCAAGATCAAAAAGAAAAAGCATGTGCTCGTTTGTTTGATGTATTATTTGATTGGCATCCTCGACCCAATGAATGGAGTATGAAAAAGCAAAATACTCTTGCGCTTAAGACTCTTTTAAAAGAGGTAGATAATTTAAAACAACATCAAAAAGGAGATTAAATTGAATTTTATAACAAGGGCATGGCGAAAAATTAAAAATATGTTTTCAGAAGAAGAAACACATATAGTTGAAACACATATTGAAACAATAGAAATAGAAAAAAAAACCTTTAACATCAACAACCCAACAAATAAAAAATTTCAGATTACGAATGAAAGAAGAGTGCCTGTAAAGGATGAAAAATTTAATATAATAACCAGTAGTCGCCCTAGAAGTTGTCCAAGATGTAATTCTACAGGAACAATTATAAAGCAAGGTAATCAATGGAAGTGTAGTACTGAAAAAGGCGGATGTGATTATGCATGGTAAAAAATAAAGCAATGAAAAAATTTGACATTAAAAAGACTATAAATTTTGAAGAAAATCCTACGGATAGACAAGAGCGAATATCATGGTGGAGTCAAGACAAACTAAAAAATGCTAAAGTGATGGTGGTAGGCGCTGGCGCTATAGGCAATGAAACCTTAAAAAACCTAGCTTTATTAGGAATTGGGAATATCTTCATTGTAGATTTTGACACTATAAGTACTTCTAACCTAAGTAGAACTGTACTATTTCGTAAAGATGATGTAGGAAAGAAGAAAGCAGAAGTAGCAGCGAAAAGAGTAAAGGAACTAGCATTTAATGATGATATAAATATCGACTGGTTTCATGGTGACCTAGTTTGGGAACTCGGCACGGGAATCTATGATGAAATGGATCTTGTATTAGGTTGTTTAGACAATGTAGAAGCCAGGATGTCTATTAATAGACAATGTTGGCTCACAAAAACCCCCTGGATTGATAGCGGTATGTATGAATTGGGTCTGAGAGTTGAATTTTATCATCCACCGCAGCTTCCATGTTATGAATGTAATTTAACTCCAAATCAACTCGCAAATTCAAATAAAAGATACTCTTGTGATCACGCAAAATTGAAAGCTTTTGAAGAAGACAAAATGCCTACAACTCAAATTACTTCAGCTATTGTGTCTGCAATACAAGTTCAAGAAGCTATTAAGTTTTTATGTGGTCAGGAAGTTGCAATTGGAAAAAAAATATACTTTCAAGGGAAAAACAACGATTTCGATATATTTTCTAAAAATATAAATGAAAACTGCACAGCACATGCAAGTTATCCTGATGTAACTGAACTATCAGTAGACATATATGTTAAGTTAAAAGATTTCTTAGAATATATAACAAAAGATGAACTTTCAGGAAAAGGAGCTTCACTAGACTTTAGAGGAGACAGAAGCTTTATTAAGAGTGTTTCATGTAGAACTTGTGCTTCAGAAATTAACTTAATGCGTCCAACTTTTAGAATTGACGCCGAAGAATTCATTTGTAAAAAATGTAAAAGTAATGGTAGTTCTTATACTGAAACAGATAAAGAACTACAAACACATAAGATTTCGCAAGAGCTATTCAATCTAGAAAACTCAGACGAAGAATTACTCAATTTTACATTACATCAATTAGGTGTTCCACATATGCAAATTCTTGCAGTATTGAGTCAAAAAAATGAACATAAATATTACAAACTAGTAGATAAAACAATTTTAAAATTAATTAATTAATTAAAATCAAAATTATGGCAGATTTAAACGTAAATTTTATGCACCCAACAGATGGAAGAGTAATTTCTGTAACAATAGAAGACACTATGACTGGGCAAGAAGTTGTGGGAGAGTTAATCGCAAACGATTTTGTACCTGCAAGCGGTGATGGGTACAATTTGGCACTCAAAGGAGGAGCTCAATTAGATAATGCAAGAACCCTTTCTCAAAATGCTGTTAAAGACAATGATACTATCAGAGTAATTCCAGCAACAGACGCTGGAGAATTTAATACTTTAAATAAGAGCGTATGACACCACAAGAAATAAGAAACTTACGGTTAAAAAATGACTATAAAGAAATGGTCAATATAAGAGGAAGTATCATTTCTTGGGAAGCTATAAAAGGTGTTCCTCCATTTGTAGAAGAGTATAAAATAACTATCAATATAAAAGGCATTATTGGAGAAGGCCCCGAGTATAGAAATTCACATATTATTTCCGTTGCGCTTCCTTCTAATTATCCAATTGCGGCACCAAACGTTAATATGATATCAAAACCTATTGTGTACCACCCAAATTGGTACAAAGCGGGGAAATGGTGCTATGGTACGTGGCTGATGTCAGAAGGATTAGGACATCATATCATAAGAATGACTCGTACATTACAATACGATTTAGATATTACAAATGAGAACAGTCCAGCTAATTCAGATGCAAATCGTTGGTACAAGTCTCATAAACGTAGCGGTACATTTCCATGTGATAGCACAATACTTCCCGATCCTACGAAGAAGAAAATGACAATGCAATTTAAAACAAAGAAAAAGTTTGATATTAATTAGTGTTGAATAAAGTAAAGAGCGTATTGCTTTATAAGGAACTGTATAATGTACTTATACTATGAATACTTTTTACATAAATAAAACAATTTTTTATAAACCAAAAGAACAGGATATATCAGACTTTGTAATATTTGATAGATTTAATTCTTTGGAATCAACCTTTAATAGTTCAAGTAGAATTTATATTTCAGCAAAAGCACGAGCTCTATTGTTTAAAGAAATTAATTGGGGAACAAGTGAAATCATTAATTCTTATGAAGAAGGTGGATTGTTAATAGGAAAATCATATTTCAATAATAATGATGAGAAATTCTATTATTCAATAGTTACATCCATTATTCCAGCACTTGTAGAAGAAAAATCAATGAATGAAAAAAAATATGGTTTCGATTCATGGCAAACAATGTTAAGCAAGTTAGATATCTATAATAAAGATAAAACTATTGAAAATAGAGAACATATAATAGGATGGTATCATACCCATAAAGGTATCCGTTCAGTCTATATGTCAGAAAAAGATATGGATATGCAGAAAATGTTTCCATTACAGTGGCAATTTGGGATTGTCTTAAATCCACAAAAACAAATTTGGCGTGCATTTAACGGGGAGAATGCTCATAAATGTCAGGGGTTTATGCTTAAATAAGTAAACTAAAAATATAAAAAATGAACACTTTAAATAATAGAATAAAAAAGAAATTTAAAATCCTCAATCAAGAATCTATCAACTTAAATTTTATGCATCCAATAAACGGAAGATTTATTAGTGTGATGATAGATAGCACTATGACAGGAGGTAAAATAATAAATGAGTTGGTAAGAAATGATTTCTTACTTGCAAACAGTCAAGGATACAATTTAACATTTGTAGGTGGAAATCTATTAGATGACAATAATTTATTATCTCAAAATTCGAATCAAGATAATGATACTAGTGCTAACAAGATATCTTCTATAAAAAAGGAAAGTATCAACATAAATTTTATGCATCCTACAGATGGAAGATTAATTTCAGTGACATTGGATAATATTATGACTGGACAAGAAATTATAGCAGAGTTAATTGCAAATGAGTTTGTGCCTGCGTGCGGTGACGGATACAATCTAGCACTCAAAGGAGGTAATCAATTAGATAATGCGAGGACACTTTCTCAAAATTCTATTAAAAATGATGATACCATCAGAGTAATTCCAGCAACGAGTGGTTGTTAAAACTGAGACAAAATGAATAAAAAATTTAACATAAATGCAACAGTTAGTGAATATGAACTAAAATTGTTTGATGAAACCATTTCGCTAGAAAAGGATAACAAATATGACTCGAATATTCAAAAAATAGAAACTTTGAATGAAATTCTACTTTCTCAAAAAGCAAGAGAAACTATTTTTAAGCATATAGATTGGAATAAGAATACATCCAATAACTCAGTTGAACAAGGAGGGTTATTAATAGGTCATTCCTATGTAGATAAAGAAAAAAATAGCATAATTGGTTACGCTGTAAATGCAATTCCTGCTTTCACAGCAAAAGGTTCTATGGCATACTTGAAATTTGATCATAATACATGGAAATCAATTATGGATGCTCTTGATACTATCAATGAAGACTCTGAAAACGATGATTTTCAAGTTATTGGATGGTATCATACGCATCCAGGAAGATTATCTGTTTTTATGTCTGGGACGGACTTAAACACACAGCGAACAATGTTTTCTAAAGATTGGCAATTTGCGATAGTTTTAAATCCTCAAAAACAAATATGGAGAGCTTTTAGTGAAGCAGATGCTAAAGAATGTAACGGTTATATTTTAAAAAAATAATTTATGGAAACACGAAAAAAAATAGACAGAGAATTCCAGCAGATTAAAGATTTTTTTTCAGAACACGAAATTGAATATGTAGAAGTAAGTAAAAATACTTATGCTTTGGAATTTACTTTAAAAGTGAAAAGTTACATCTCAAAAGATAAAACTGGAAAAGGTTTTAAATTTCAATTAGTACTAGAAAAAATCAATAATACTGAAGTTAGTTATAAGATTTTCATAAAGAAAGGATTTGAAGTACCCTATCATCCAAATTTCAGATTCTTTAGTCCTTTTCCTAGTTCAGATTTATTGAATAAATATACTTCTACGGAAATATTTAGTAAAAAAGCATCATGGGTTGGCTCTTTAAAAAAACATGCTGATGTTGTTGACTATGTGAAAGAAATGATTCTATCCTTACAATTTCACGAAAATTATATCAACACTGAAAATATTGGAAATAAAAAAGCCTATCACTGGTATTCAGATCAAATAGTTAAAAAAAAAGATATTTTTCCAACAGATAATTTTTTAGAGCATTTAATAGACTCCAACCCGAGCAAACAATCTTCAAAAAAAACATTCAATATTGATTCAGATAAAAATGAAAAAAAATCTAATGAAAAGCCACAGTTTACAATCAAAAAAAAATTTAGCATAACTGCTAAGGAAGAATATGAACTTGAAGAAAAAATATTAGTAGATGAAACTTTTAAAACAGATGAAGATTTTAATTCTGAAAATAAAAAACTTCAATCAGAGGCACGATTATACATATCTCAAAAAGCAAAAAAACAAATATGGAATCATATTGAATGGGGAAATCACTACACTAAAAATAACAAAAATGAACAAGGAGGTATTCTTTTAGGAAAAGTATTTTTTGATAAAGAAAAAGAAATACAGTTTGCAATTGTGGAAGATGTAGTAGTAGGAAAAACAGCAAAAGGAAATCCTACGTACTTAGAAATGTCTCATGAGACTTGGGCACAAATGTTAAATGATGCAGACCAAATAATAGAAGATAAAAATGACAACATTCAAGTAATTGGATGGTATCACACGCACCCAAATGAGTTAAGTTTATACATGTCAAATACAGATATGAATACGCAATATCGTTTTTTCAATCAAGATTGGCATTACGCTATTATACTAAATCCCCATAAGGAAATATGGAAAGCTTTTGTTGGTAAAGAAGCTAAAGAATGTAAAGGATATATATTGAACGATGATGATGTAAGTTATACAGATACTGATCATACTAAAGAAAGCTCTAGCAATAATATTTGGTCAAAAAAAAAAGTCTTCATAATTCTGATCCTAGCAATGTTTCTGACAATGATGATAACATTATGGATTAACCAAATGATTCAAAAAGAACAAATAACTAAAGAAAGTGATTCCATTCAAACAGAAGTAAAGGGAGCAAATATATATGACCCTAAAGAAAATGATACTTGTGATGATGATATACGTACTATCGATAATACCAAGCTACGCATTCTAAAGCCAGATTCTACTTTCAACGATTCTTTAATAAATAAAAGTGAGTAACTCAATTATCATCAGTAGATCAAAACATCTTTCTTTATTAGCGGATCATCGTACTGATCCAATAACTAAAAAACTATTGGAAGTTGGAGATGAGGTATGCGTTTGTGCTAAATGCAAGACAGTGTATCTAAAAGATGTTTGGGTAAATACCAAAAGAAATAATTGTTGTGATCAAAGTTTAACGTTGAAGGAAATTCCAAATGCTACAATTATAGATTTTAAAAAAGAAAAACGTTCTTCCAAAGTATCTAAAAAATCATACAAAGGAATATTTGTTTTTTTCTTTCTAACTACAATTGTTGCTTGTGTAGCATGCTATTACTTATATACAGAACATAAAAAAGCGCAAGGTAGATACTCTATTTATTATGAACAGCAGCAGCAGCAAAAACAACAGCAACAGCAACAAGATGAATTTGCCGCTACTCATTATGATAAAAATAAATTAGACAGTACTATAACTAGTTTAACTAATTACATTTCTGTACTTAAAGGGGAAAAAATAGAATTAGAAAGAAGATTAAAGATATCTTCTCAAGGGCTAAAAAGATCAGTTATTGAAGTGGAAACCAAAAGTGATGTTTTATCCTCGGATATATATATAGCAGGTATTAAATATGAAGAGATTGAAAACTACTCTATAGATTATAGTAAGGATAAATCGAAAATACGTTTTACTGTTCATCAACCAATTTATCTTAAGTCTGTTAAAATTGAGGCTGCAAGTGAAGGTTTTATGACTGCATTTATTTATAATACGAAGGGTAAGTTGATTTGTCAAGTATATAATGGTTCTATAAAAGATGGTTTAGGAACCTTAAATTTTAATTACATGATTAATAGAGGAGAATACTATATAACGCATGAAGGAAATGTTAATTTAACTTTTATTAGTGATTTTAATAATTATCCTATTTCTGATAATGTCATTTCTATTAAAGGACCAAAAAATAAAAATGAACATTATATGAATTTCTTTGAGTGGACATATCAAGTCGTTATTAAATGATTATATATAACGTTTAATATTATAAAATTTAGAGGTGTAAAATGATACACCTAAAATCAATATTTCGCAAAACTTTCAAAATATTCAATTTTAGGCTCTTGGGAAAAAAATGAGTAATTCAATAGTTATTAATAGATCGGAACATCTCTCCTTGTTAGCAGATCATCGTGTTGATCCAATAACTAAAAAACTATTAGAAGTTGGAGATGAGGTATGTGTTTGTGCTAAATGCAAGACTGTATATTTGAAAGATGTTTGGATAAACTCTAAAAAAAATACATGTTGCGATCAAAGTAAAACAGTGTTACAAATTCATAATATTGAGTATGAGAAATTTGAAAAAAAAATAGATAAAATTGTTGAACCTCAAAAGAAGACAAATAATGCTTTTATTTTTTTTCTCTTAACAACCATTCTTTTAGGAATACTTGCTTGGTATTGGTATAATATATATAACAAAGAACACGATCAAAAAGAATATATACAACAAAAAGTAAATTCCTTAAACTATAAAATATCAAATGAAACGACACAAAATAAACAATTAAATGAAAAAGTTGAAATTCAAGATAAAAAGATTGTTAACTTGGAATTAGATTTATCTGACTTAAAGAATAATGTTGAAGAGATAGAACAGTTGAATTTTAGAATTGGACAGGATAAGAATGATGAATCAAGAAAATACGATATTAGCTATTCAATGTTTTTAGAAGTTAAGAAGCCTATAAAACTAAAATATGTATTTATTAAGGCTAATAAAAAGGGTCTTGTTAAAGTTGGATTGTACGATATGAATAATAATATCAAAATTGATTCAATTGAAAAAAAAATAACTAATTCTTATGAATGGAGTCGATTAGATTTATACTTTGATATTAAAATTTCTGGAAATTACTATCTAAAAGCAATGGGTGAAATTGAATTATTATATAATAATTCAAGAATGATTGATTATGATTTTTATGAAAATGATGTTATTAAAATCCTAGGCTTTAGTAATACGACAACTAACTACACAGATAAAAGATATTATCAATACTATTACGATATTCATTATTCGTTACTTATTGAAGAAGAATAGAAATTTTTATATTTTAAAGCTCTAATAAGAATCAATATCCTGTAATACCTCAAAAGCTGATGAATTTCGATATTTGTCATTCTTTAAAATATCCATAGCGTTTTCTAAAGAGTCATTTTTTTTATCGTACTCTCGGATAGCATTATAAGTATTTATGATAACTTTTAGAGGTTCGTTTTGTAATATCTGGTGCTAAGTGTGTTTTATATTTCCCAGCCAATGCAATACATTTATGAGGATAATCATTTGTAGATTTTTGTAGAAAACCATAGAAAGAATGTTCTCTATATTTCCCAACTTTAGATATTTCATAATTTTCAAGAAACTCTTTAATATCTTTGGATTCATATTATAAAAAGCCCGATTATAAATTCCTCTAAGCTCTTCATCTAGTTCATCTTCTAACTCCTTGATCGTAGTAAACGTTAATTTATCAGCTTTAAGTGATAAAACGGGAATATTATCTTCAATCAATTTATTATAAACTTGAGATATTACAACCGTTTTCCCATACCAGCATTTCCAGAAACAACGGCGATATTCATATCGTTTTCTTTGAGATATTTTAAAACCCAATCAACAACAGCATTTGTTTCTGATCTGATAATACTGAGTGTTTCATCTTTTCCAAAATATGCTTTAATTCTTGTGATATCTTTTGAAATAAACGTTGCTTTTGATGTCACCTGTTCATGAGATAAAATAGCTTGCTTTTCAACGATAATAGGACTAAATTTTATTTCTGTAAAATAACGCCCCATAATATCGATATTTGATCGAATATGCAGATCTAAATCAACTGTATTTATCATTTTTATATCTAGTTTATTCAAATATTCTTCAATAGATGTAAGAATGTTTTCAATCTGTAGACCTTTAAATGATTTAGCAGTTAACTCCTTCTTTAATAGTTTTTGCACATCTTGTGTTTGCTATTTATTTTTGAAATCAGCTAAGAATATTTTAACTTTCTGAGTAAAATCTTTTGAAGCAACAATGTAATATGTAAAATCTTATATGTCATCGATTAATGAAGATGACGATTCATTACTTTGTTTTATTTCAAGGATCAGATACAGTAAAAATTTCAAGACTTCTGATAAGACAATATTTATTCCAATATTTTTTTGTAGTCTCTTGCATTGAACAATAGACTTAACTTTTCCATTAAGAAATAAGGTAACTATTTATGTTTACACTAAATGAAAATATATTTCCTCTTATTATTTCAGGAAATAAAAAACCTAGCAAATCTACCAAAGAATTTGATAGAGAAATTAGAGAGCTTCTATCAAATTCAAAAGAACAGAAAGGATATGGTTTTACAATAGCTTATGAAACAAGAAAGTCAAAAGTTTTAGGAACTCAGAGTTTTTCAAGTAAGTTTTCATTTGAATCTGAAACGGATTATCTTAAATTTTTAAATAAAACCAAAGAAGTAGCTTTATTTAGAGAGATAAAAAAAGACACACTTACTGAATTTCCTGAACTAAAAACATGGATGCTAAAATATCCAAGAAAAATAATATCTAATAAAGAAAACTGGGGTTCTATACTTAAAGTTTATCGATTCTTCGAAAAGAATTCCATACCAAATTTGGATGTGAGATAATTACCGATTCAAGTACATACAAAATTTACAGAGCGTCATAAAGGAATTATCAAGGATTTACTAGATATACTTATAGAAGATTATGTGAATTTTGATGCTTCAAAGTTTGAGGAACGATTTAATTTGAAATTTTCAGAACCTTTAATAAGGTTTAGAGTATTAGATCATAAAATATCGGAAGAAGTCTTTTCAGGAATTAGTGATCTTCCCATACCTGTTTCTCAATTTAGAAGCTTAAAACTTAAAAATATGAGAATTATTATTGTAGAAAACAAAGTCAATTTATATAACATACTTACATTACCTAATACAGAAAATACCATTGTTATTTTTGGGAAAGGATATTCAGTTTCCAATCTCAAAAATATAGAATGGTTCAACGATAAAGAAATTCTTTATTGGGGAGATATTGATGCACAAGGTTTTGAAATACTTTCACAAGTTCGAAGTTATTACAAACAGGTAAGTAGCATTTTAATGGATACTGATACTTTTATTAAATTTTATGAAAATGATTCAGGAACAATCTCTTTAGTAAAAAACGAATTGAACCTAAATAAAGAAGAAAATCTTTTATATAACAAGGTTAAGTCTGAAAATTTAAGACTTGAACAGGAAAAAATACCTAACTGGTATGTTACTATTTTTTTTGCTAATTTATAGTGATCGTTTTATAGGGTGTATTAATTAACCATCAATTAGAATTATCAATTAAGAGCAGTTAACAACTAATCTAAACAAAAAGAAACAATAACGTTTATAAACATTTCGTAAGCCTTCGGTAAACTACATATTGCAGTAAAATATTTGTGGTTGTATTTTCGT
>CAYGPQ010000085.1:0-10615 GCA_964351775.1 uncultured Kordia sp.
ACGACCTGCTGATTACAAATCAGCTGCTCTAGCCAGCTGAGCTACATCGGCTTTTGCTCATAAAAAAAGCCCGCTATTTCTAACGGACTGCAAATGTATAGATTATTTTTTTTAATCAAAACAATTTTTGAAAAATTTTTACGTATTATATGTTCGTACTTTTTCTTTTCTTTTTAATAATGCTCTTTGCAATGTCCCTGTTGCTTCATCAACAGCTTCCTCAAAGGTTCTACATTGTTTTTTTACCATAAGATCATCTCCAGGAATATTTACCCTTATCTCTGCTATTTTATTTTCTTTTGCACTTGTGTTTTGTACCTTTAAATAGACGTCTGCATCAATGATTTTGTCATAGTACGTTTCTAGCTTATCCATTTTTCTCTCAACGAAATCTACTAACTTACGATCTACTGTAAAGTTTACGGACTGCATGTTTACTTTCATACGCGGCATTTTTTAGGTTATTTTTTTAGGTTTTGCTGTTTTATTCTGAAGATTACTTTTTGTTTCTAGGATGCGCTTTGGCATATACATTTTTTAGTTCAGCTAAACTATTATGTGTATATACTTGTGTTGAAGCTAAGCTAGCATGACCAAGTAATTCTTTGACAGCATTTAAGTCAGCACCTTGATTTAATAAGTGAGTTGCAAATGTGTGTCTCAGCATATGCGGACTCTTTTTTATTTTCGTGGATGCTTTACTAAAATAATCATTTATTAAACGATACACAAGATTCGGGTACATTTTATTTCCTTTTGCCGTTAAAAATAATTCATCTTTTTTAGTAACATCTATTTGCTTCCGATGCTCATTGTATTCTTTTAGTTGTGCTTCAAGCTTTTGCAATAGTGGAACAATGCGTTCTTTGTTTCTTTTTCCTAATATTCTAATTGTTTTTGCGGTGTAATCGATGTCTGATTCTTTTAAATTGATTAATTCACTCCTTCGCATTCCAGTGGCATAGAACATTTCTATGATGGTTTTGTTGCGGATACCTTCAAAATCATTTTCAAAATTAATATCAATTAATACTTTATCCATTTCTTTTTCAGAGAATGGGACTTGTATTTTTTTGGACGTTTTTAACGCTTTGTGTTTGACGAGCGGACTTACTTCTATTTGTTTTGTTTTGAGCAAGTATTTGTAATAGGTTTTTAACGAAGATATTTTACGATTAATGGTCACATTTATGAGCCCTTTATCTACTAATGACACAATCCAATTTCTAATTTGTACATAATGCACATGTATTATGTTGGCATCTTCATATGCAGTTTCACAGAACTCTGAAAAGGAACGTAAGTCGTTTTCATACGCGGTGACTGTATGTTGCGAATAGTTTTTTTCAAGTTTAAGGTATTCTGTGAAAGAAGTAAAGGTCATTTTTTAGTTTATGGGTTTATGGGTTTATGGGTTTATGGGTTTATGGGTTTAAAGTTACTGAACTTGAAATAATTATTTGAATTTAAAGCATAAAAAAAGGTTTCCGAAATTGGAAACCTTTTAATTTTTTAAGTTTTAGAAATGTTAGATATTCTCCGCATCTCTTAAACCTTGTATGTATCGAGCTTTCTGGATTTGAGCTCTACGTACAACAGACGGCTTTGAAAAGTTTTTTCTAGCTCTTAGTTGACGCATTCCTCCTGTACGATCAAATTTTCGCTTGAAACGCTTCAGTGCTCTGTCTATATTTTCTCCTTCTTTAACTGGTATAATTAACATAGTCCTTAACCTCCTCTCTTTTAGATTTTGTGCTTGCAAATATAGATACTATTTTTTAATTCCATGAAATTATTTGCATTATTTTTTTGCATTAGCGATAGCCACGGCATCCTCCCGATTTTTCGGGAGATATAGCTGAAAGCGCGGCCGCAATTTTTCTTTGCGGAATGCCATTGTTTTTCAATTTATCAATTTGATGATATGTCAATTTGATAATGTTTTAATTAATTTTTTTGAGTTATACACTTAGTTATTTACTGATAATCAATTGATTATTTGCTTATTTTGCACTTAAAAAGCAATACTTTTTAAAAGTTACTCTTTAAACAACACCAAGCAAGATTAAGTCATTGATATTTAGAGTTTTATAAAAATATTTAAGTATATAACTCAATAAATTTTATATCTCGCTAATAATGTGATTGAAACGATTATTTTACCGACCAAACCGAATAACTTTTTGGCGGTGCTTGAATTTTAACCCATTTTCCGCCTTGCGTTACTGGTTCCCAACTGGAATGTCCAGTGTAATCTTTGATTCGTGTGTTAGACCAATTGGTTTCTACCCAGCGTTCTTGCCAAGAGTTTGAATTGTTTATATATACTACGATTCCGGCACTGTTATAGCCATTTCTTCTGGCAACATATTCGTCATTGTCTGTGTATAGTATAGACGTGTTTCCGCTGGCTAAGTTGTTATGAATCCAAATGAGATTGTTTAAACGTTCTTTGTTTAACCATTCTTCATAATCACGATAGAAGATTGTTGGATATCCTTCATGGGTTAGAATGTACGCGTACGCGAGAATTTTATTGTTGACAATTTCATCCGTATCATGATTTGCCACAAAGGTCACCGCTTTTGATGCGTTACGCTTCCATAACATATCATCGTTAAGTCTGTTTAGGTTGTTTCCTTGAAAAGCATCTCGCATTCGGTAGTAGCAAGCAAAGTCGAACGCGCTTACTTCTGCTTGTCCAGCCCACCAATCGAGCGTTGCTGCATTTCCGTCCCAGTATTCTCCCACAGAAAATCCACCCACAGCATTTTTCCAATCTTTTACAACCCACGGTGCAAATCCTTTTACGTAGTCAAAACGCCATCCGTCAAATCCAATGACATCTCTATAGTATTTCCCTACGGAGTTTGAATTGTTCCAAAGCCAGTCTTGCACATATTGTTTGTGATGACATAAATCGGCAAAGCCTCCAAATACACCTTCATCATTAGCATGATAGTCATTTGGATGAAAGTCATAATAGGTTCTGTTGAATAAGCCCGACATTGGTTGATAGTTGGTGTAGGTATTTGTTCCTTTGAACGGATTGTACTCACTTGCGCCTCCACTATTGTGATTTAATACGATATCCGCGATTACACTTAATTGATTGTTGTGTGCTGTGTTGACTAGACTTTGCAATTCGGCAGTGGAGCCAAAACGAGTCTCTACACTTCCCATTTGGTTGTATTGTCCAAAATCGTAGTAGTCAAACGGATCGTATCCCATAGAAAAAGGCCCATTTTGTGCTTTGGAAGCTGGCGGAAGCCAAATAGCATCGATTCCGGCATTGCTCCAAGCAGCAACTTTTCCTTTGACTACATTCCACCAAGTTCCACCTGCTGGCACATCCCAATAGAATGCCTGCATCATGACGCCAGAACCAATTGGTTTTAGATTATTTTTGGCGATTACTGTTTCTTTGACAGCTTCTGTACTTTGCTCATTTTCTTGATTAATTTCATCCTCAGAACAGCTTATTAGAAATAAACTGATCAATAAGAAATAGAAGATTTTAGTTGTTTTCATATTTTCTTTGGTTATAGTTCTTATTTCAATGTAGCCTTTTATTTGATGGAACTATAATTACTGATTTAGCGAAAACGTTTTCGTGTTGATAAGTTTCTTATTTATACGGTTTTACCGTAATCGAAAAGAGCTTCTAAATTATACCAAAAAAGAAAAGACCACTTGTTAGAGTGATCTTTTGCAATATATATTTAACTACTACTTAGTTTTCTATGTCGCGGGTTTATAATCTTTTTTATCAATAATCATTTTTGCAATGATTTCACGAAGGATCTCTGATGTTCCACCACCAATTGGTCCTAAGCGACTGTCACGAAATAAACGCGCCATTGGATATTCTTCCATATAACCGTAACCACCTAACATTTGTAAACATTGATAGATGACGTTGTCTGCCATTTTGGTCGATTGCAATTTAGATATGGTAGCTTCTTTTACAACGTATTCTCCTTTATTGAGTCGATACGCTACTGTATAGTTGAATGTTTTACACACTTCAAGTTCTGCTGCCAAGTCTGCCATTGTATGACGTAATGCTTGAAATTTATCAATACTTCTTCCAAACGCTTGACGTTCCGACATGTATTGTATTGCGTATTCCATGGCAAATTCTGCTCTTGCATGTGCATTCACACCCATGATTAAACGCTCTAAAGCAAAGTGTTGCATGATGTATGCAAAACCTTTGTTTTCTTCTCCCATTAGGTTTTCTAATGGAATTTCAACATTGTCAAAAGCAATTTCTCCTGTATCAGACGCTTTCCAACCTAGTTTTTCTAGTTTTGTCGCAGAAATTCCAGGCATATCTCTATCCATCATAAAGATACTGATTCCTTTGTTTCCAAGTGCCGGATTCGTCTTTGCTGCCACTACTAAATAGTCGCTGTATACGCCGTTAGTGATAAACGTTTTTGAACCGTTAATGATGTACTTATCTCCTTTTTTAACAGCCGTCGTTCGCATCCCTGCAACATCCGATCCACCAAAAGGTTCTGTGATACATAAACAACCTATTTTTTCTCCTGTGATACTTGCTGTTAGATATTTTTGCTTTATTTCGTGACTTCCTTCTTTGTTAACATGCGTCATGGCTAAGTATACATGCGCCCAAATTGCCGCGGCAAATCCGCCAGAGTTGATTCGTTGTAATTCTTCTAAAAGTATGACTGTATAGAAAAGATCTAAATCCATTCCGCCATATTCTTCTGGATATGCCAATCCGAAAAATCCCATTTCACCAAACTTCTCCCAAATAAAGCGTTCTATAGTTCCTGTTTTCTCCCATTTGTCAATGTGAGGAACGACTTCTTTCTTTAAAAAATCTCTTAAACTTTCTCTAAAAAGGTGATGTTCTTCATTAAAGTACATACTTTCCATATATGGCAATTTTTATATTTTTCTATTCAATCCACAAATATAATTCAATTATCTTGATTTTCTTGGTTGGAAAGTTTCGAATTTTTGCCAAATCGTCAAAAGTTTTGAATCCTTCTCGAAGAATTCGTTGGTTGATAATTTCATCTGCTAATTCATAATTGATGTATGGGATTTTCTGCAATTCTTCTGGTGAACATGTGTTGAGATTTACTTTCGTGATAACTGGTTTTTCCAGATAAAAACGCTTCCAAACATTCTGAATCACTTCTGGTTTTAAACCATACACATCTTCTAGTTGTGATTCTGTCACAAATCCACCAATTTTTGTTCGGTAGTTGACAATTCGCTCAGAGAGTTTTTCGCCAATTCCGTATACTTTTCGTAATTCTTCAATGGTTGCTTTGTTCAGGTCAATCTTTTTCAGTGCAACTTCATCCGATTTCTGGTATGTATTTGATTTATTTAGATAGAAACGCTGCCACACTTTTTGTATGACTTCTGGCTTTAAGCCATAGACATCTTCTAGTTGCGATGCTGTGGTAAATCCGCCCAATTTTGCTCTGTATTTTATTATTCGCTCAGAGAGTTTTTCTCCAATTCCGTATACTTTTCGCAGTTCTTCAATGGTAGCTTTATTTAAATCCATCTTTTTGAAAACAACGTCTTCTTTTTTTGCAAACTTATTTGGTGTGTATGACTGCTTGTTCTTCTTTTTATTCGTTACCCATTCGGGGAATTTGAAATGTGGTTCTAAGATGCCTAGCAAAGAATCAGAAACTTTTGTGACCGTTTGAAACTCTTTCGCTGAATTCACATATTTATTGGTAGCTCTGAATTCGTGCAAACGATCAATTTCTTCCGTGGACATTCCCAAGGTAAAACCTTTGTAATCGGAAATAAAGTTTGGATTGAACGGAAAAATTTTCGGTTTTCGCTGTTCTATCGCAAGTAGTTTGAGTGAATCTATCTGTTGTTGATAGATCGCTACTTCAGCATCCGCAAATAATGGAGGTGTTTTTGTGGGATTTGTGTAAAAGTAAATTCCTTGCACCGTAAAGATTAGGAATAGTATACACAAAATCCCACTTCGTTCTGCTTTCAGAAACGTAAAGTGGGATTTGATGTTTTTCATGTGTTCGATTTTTTTAATTAACCGTCACATGAGTATTTTATGGGTGTTTAGTATTCTACTGCTATAAATATACAATTTTTTAAGCTTTCTTTTCTTTGATAGCACTCATATATCTTACTAATTCTTCTTTTACTCTTGGTGCTAATAATACAAGACCAATCATGTTTGGAACCATCATGGCGAAAATCATCGCATCTGAGAATCCAATTACAGAACCTAAACTTGCTGCTGCACCAACGATTACGAATAAACAGAAAATAATTTTATACGTATATTCTGCTCTTTTACTTCTTCCAAATAGGTACGCCCAACCTTGGAAACCGTAGTATGACCAAGAAATCATGGTACTAAATGCAAATAATACCACTGCAACCGTTAATACATACGGGAACCAGCTAATTACGCTACCAAATGCTCCAGAGGTCATTAAGATAGCTTCTGCATCGTTAGAAGGGCCACCAGTAGCTAAACTTCCTGTAATGATTAATACCAATGCTGTCATGGTACACACCACAACTGTATCAATAAATGGCTCTAATAAAGCGACCATTCCTTCACTTGCTGCATATTTTGTTTTTACTGCTGAATGCGCTATAGATGCAGAACCAATACCTGCTTCGTTGGAAAAGGCTGCACGTCTAAATCCTTGAATTAATACTCCAATGGCTCCACCGGCAATTCCTTCAGGACTAAATGCACCATTAAAAATTTGCGCAAACGCATCACCAATCATAGTATAGTTTGCAAATATTACAAATAATGAAGCTGCTACATAAATTACTACCATGAATGGTACAATTTTGTCCGTTACTTTGGCAATTTTCTTAATTCCACCAATAATAACAATACCTACCAATACAGACATTACAAGACCAAATGCCCAACCATATCCATGTAAGAAAGATTCGTTTCCTCCTGTAATGTTTTCAACTAATTGAAATGCCTGGTTTACTTGAAACATGTTTCCTCCACCAAAAGAACCTCCAATAACGAAGATGGCAAATAATACGGCTAATACTTTTCCTAAGCCTGCCAATCCTTTTGCTTTTAGTCCTTTAGTAAGGTAATACATTGGACCTCCATACACGGTTCCGTCTTCTCCAATGTCTCTATATTTTACACCCAATGTACATTCTACAAATTTGGATGCCATTCCTAAGAATCCTGCAATAATCATCCAAAAGGTTGCTCCTGCACCACCAATAGAAACTGCAATGGCAACTCCGGCAATATTTCCTAAACCAACGGTAGCAGATAAAGCTGCTGTTAACGCTTGGAAGTGTGAAACTTCTCCTTCATGACCTTCAATTGCGATCGTTTCTATATTATCGCCTCCTGGTGTAGAATCTCCCGCGCCTATTAAAGACTCATGATGATCAATCTCATCATATTTTCCTCGTACAATATTTACAGACGTCCAAAAACCACTAAAGTTGATAAACTTGAAGTATATGGTAAAATAAGTTGCTCCAATAATTAGTGGAAATAATACCCAAAATACTTTCACGTCTTCTGTAAATGGTATTTGATAAAAAATAATGTTTACAAACCAACCTGTTAACCAACCAAATCCTTCATCGATTCGTTGATCGAGTCCTTTTTCGGCGGCTTCTTGTGCAAATGTTACTAATGGTAAAAAGATTGTAATGAGTGATAGAAGATATTTCTTCATAATATAATGTCAGTTAGTTAATATTTGTATTGGGTTAATTTTAAGTTCAGCAAGATGCTAAAAAAAAATTGCTTAATCAAATTTTAATACGTTAAATAAGATTTTTCAACGCTTTCTAAAGGTTGTATTTACGCTTTAATAATTCTATTTGCTCTGGACGGCCGAGTACAATGATTTTAGATTCTTTTAAGAGTTTGAGCTCAGCTTCCGGATTGATAATGTATTCACCATTTGGAGTTTTGTAACCAATAACGGTACAACCCGTTTCTTTTCGCAAATCGAGTTCTTTTAAAGTAATTTCTTTACTAGAAGGTGTAATGTCTTCCATCTTTATTTCTTCTACATTAGTAGTATTGCTTCCACTAATAGATAGATTGTCTATAAATTCAACCAAATCGGGCACCACAACTAATGAAGCCATGTGTTCGCCACCAATTTTATCAGGCATAATTACATTGTCCGCGCCCGCTAGTTTTAGCTTTTTATACGATGTTTCTTGTGATGCTCTACTGATGATTAGCAATTTTTTATTGATCTGTCGAGCAGAAAGTACCACAAATAAGTTATCTGCATCACTTGGCAATGCTGTAATTAAACATTTTGCTTGTTCAATTCCTGCTTTTAGCAACACCTCATCTTCACTCGCATTTCCTTCTACAAAGTACGTTTCTATGTCCTCATATCGTTCAATGATATTTCTATCTTTTTCAATGATGACAAATTCTTCTCCATGCGCATTTAGTTTTTCAGAAGCTTGCCTTCCATTTCTTCCAAATCCACAAATAATGATATGATTTTCCATGCGTCTGATTTTTTTTAAGGTCTTACGTTGTATAATATTTCTTAAAGCACTTCTACTTATAATGTATTCAGTGATGACAGTTATGGCATACGCAAATACAAATACACTCGTAATAATTAAGAATAAAGTAAATAAGCGTGCGTTTTCGTCTAAAGGAACAACTTCTGCAAAACCAACTGTAGTTACCGTAATCACTGTCATGTACACAGCATCTACCCAAGTCATTTCAGCTACGGAATGAAAGCCAAAAACTCCTACGGCAAATACAATTACCAATAAGGATAAAGCAAGATAGAATTTTGATTTGAAAAATCGATACATAGTTTATAAGTCAAATACAGAAGTACGTTTGGTGTAAATTAAATTTTTTAAACGTAAAATGAAAGCCAACGTTAAGTACAATGCAAAGCTTACGCCAAGCGTAGCAAAGGTTATATAGATAAAAAATATACGCACGTTTTTAGCGCGCATTCCTAAGCCTTCTGCCAAACGTGACAATGCACCAAAACCGTATTTTTCAAAAAAATGACGCAGTTTGTATATAAATTCCATCTGGTATATTTTTGTCTTTACATAGTTTGCAAGATAATTTTTTTTGCATAAAAAAAGCCACTAATGATTAGTGACTTTTTTAATATTTAATAATTTTTTATTAGTAAAGTGCTTCTAAAGCAAAAACATCGTTGTTATTGAAATTAATTGCAGGTCCGCATGATTGCATTATTGAAGATGAATCTGAACCAGTTGGTGTTCCATTGATATAGATTGCGCCAACTCCAGCACTTCCTTCATTAATGTTTTGTCCACAACTTTGACGAGTTGCGTAGTCCGTATGACGGAAACCGATACAATGTCCAATTTCGTGCGCCATAGTTCCTGCTAACTCATTTACACTTGGTGCAATTGATAATTCAAACCAACGACTGTTAATTCCAAATCCTTTTGCAGGATCGCCTTTACGTGTTGGAAAACCAGCAGCTCTACCTAAAGTAATAAATCCGCCAGATTCTAATTCGTAAAATTCAGTTACTTCAATATTCGCTTTGTTTCTTCCTCGTTGTCCAAAGGCAACTCTAGTAAAAGAAATACGCAAATTTAGGTTGTTGTACATTGAAATTGTTGCATCTAAGGCATTTGATCCTAAGGTTTCTAAATCTGGATCTACACTAATGGTAATGACTCTTGGTAAACTTGTGACTAAATTTGTAGTTCGGTAATGTTTAGCTAATGGATCTGCTGGTGCTAACTCATCTATTTGTGAAAACGAGAAAAACATGTCTTCTACAGCAATTCCATCTTCTCCCATGAAATTCATGGCGCGAGCGTTTGTGGTATCAAATAATGCTGCATCAAGTTTTGACAAAATTTCTGGGCTAATTTTTGCGGCATCCTGTAAAGCTTCGTCTGATTGATCGGACTGACATGCTGTAAATGTTGCAAATACCATTGCTATTACAGCTAAGATTGTTAAAAAGTTTTTAAATTTCATACATTAAAGATTTTTGGGTTAATTGGGTTAATAATTTTTATGTTATTTTTTTATCAATACTTTAAAAAAAAAGTAATTTTTTTCATTTCAACAACGCATTTCCAATAGCACATTCCAAACATTGATGCGTATCACAGTAGTTTTTCTTCAATTCTAACAAGGCTTGCGTATGTAGCGCGTTTTCAATGGTCATTTTTTTAGTGGCGAATTTTTGAATGATGGTGTTCTTTTCAGGTGCAATAGTTCGCAGTAATGCAAGTATATTTTCAATATTCGGTTTGCCTAAGTAGCGCTCGTAACAATATTTTAATGGAATAATACTGTTGATTAACAATACATCTATAAAACTCTTAGAAACGATTTTTTTTCGCTTGGGCGAACTTTTCAAAAAGGTATAATGTGTTTCCCAAAATACGGAGGTTGCGACTTGTAAAATAGCATACATGTCTTCAATAGAAGCGGTTGTGATGAGTTTTGAAAATAAGTTACTTTCTTGATGATATACGGTCGCCAATTGCGAAGCGCGAATCGTTGGGAAGTTGGCAGGACGAGTTCTAAAAAAGTGCAATGAAATGGAGGCTTTTTCGGCATAATCAATTTTGTGTGTGAGAT
>CAYGPQ010000085.1:10625-19090 GCA_964351775.1 uncultured Kordia sp.
TAGTTGTATTCTCGTAACAATTGGTCAAAGTATTTTTCTTGAGTGACATCTTGCAAAAGCAATCCAAAAATACCAAACAGAAACGCTTCTAAGGATTGTTGCTTTGGGCTCAATTTTCGAATTATAGAAAAATCTACGGAACATGCAGCTTCAAAAAAGGCTTCACTATTGAGTTTGAGTCCAAAACCTTTGGCAAGCAATCGGAATAATACAGCTTCCCAATCGTACTTGGTTTCTTTGACCAACATTTCTATGTCGGATGCTGTCTTTTCCAAACGTTCTAAATATAAGCGTTCGAGCCAGTTTTCGAGCAAAAATTCTGTGAGTACGGGGAAATCTACTTCACAGTTAATCCACTTTTTGGGAGTATTCATTAATTGAGTATATCGCAGTATTTGTGTAAAATTGATATAGTCTTTTAATACTAAAGTTGGAATGACAGAATTGTCTTTTCTATGAATTTCAATATCATGATTCCACACGACATGCAGAATCACATTGTCATAGTTTTTATCCTTCTCATGATGATGAACGAACCAGTCAGATGCGCTAACATGCATCTCAACGTTGCCTGCCCATACTTGATCGTCAATACGCAATTGTGCATTGAAAAAGTCGGGGCCAGCATGGTAATTCTGTGTTCCTAAATTGATAATTTGGATACTTTCTTTGTTGGAAGTTTGCAGGCTTTGTAAGTGGAGTTTTCCAAATTTCCACAGATAATATAATAGGTCTTCTTTCACTGTCATACAGATAATTATTAAAGTTTAATAATTTCAATGGGGAAAGAAGTTTATTATCTCGTGTAAGATTAATAGTGTGAAAACACACCATTTTATGTTTTATTTTTATACATTGTAAATTACAAATTTTTATATATAAAACACCTTTTCGACTTAAATTTTTTATGAATTCATGAACTCCCTAATTAAGTCTATATTTATTATTGCCTTACCTACATTGGCACTTATAGCAATGATAGATAGTGTTTTGCATCTATACAATACTGGAATTTCATTACAACATATTGCACATTTATCGACTGCCACCTGTATTGTGTTTTACTTTCTACAAATTTATATTAAACCAATACCTCGTACAGACGCCATATTAAAAACCCATACGTTTATTATCTTTTTAGGATGTATGCTAGGCTTGTTGGCGGGCAGTTTACAAGAAGATGTTACATTTAGAAGAATCTGTACGCTTTTTAATATTCTTTTGACTGTTAGCTGGGTTGTCTATTTGGTGTGGTACTCGTACTTTGAAGATCGAAATGCCGCAAATAACGATATTTTAAAAGTCGGAGAAACGCTTCCTATATTAACTTTTGAAAATAGTAAAAAACAAGTTATCACTACCGAACGTTTTGCGGGAACGCCAAGTATTTTTATTTTTTATCGTGGAAATTGGTGTCCGTTTTGCATGGCACAAATTAAAGAAATGGCAGATCAACATGAAGAACTTACCGACCGAAACATTCATACTATTTTTATCAGTTCGCAACCGCATGGTTTTAGTAAGAAGTTGACTAAAAAGTATCCGCTAGATTTTCAATTTTTAGTTGATGTTGATTGCAATGTTGCCAAACAATTAGACATTTTTGCTAAAAATGGATTGCCATTTGGTTTTCAGATTTTTGGCTTTAAATCTCACACCATTTTACCGACTGTCATTATTACAGATTCTAATGAAAAAATTATTTACACGAATCAAACCGACAATTATCGCGTTCGTCCAGAACCGAAAACCTTACTGAAAATTATTGATGAGAATGTGTAGTTAGTTTAAAATTACTCTATTTCGTATCCTGCTGCTTTCCAAGCCTTAATGCCACCTTCAATATTATATACTTTTGTGTAGCCTAATTCACGGAGTTTTGCAACAGCTTCACCACTTCTTCTACCACTTTTACAATACACATAAACCATTTGATCTTTGTTAACTTTACTTGTGGCATCTGCTATAAAAGTAGCGTCATAAAAATTTGCTTCTAGGGCTTTACTTGTAATTTTTCCTTCCAAAATTTCTTCTGGTGTACGAACATCCAATACCTCTATATCTACATCTTTCAATAATTCATGAAGTTCTGCCACCGTAATGCTATGCTCTTTCGGAGAATTTGAACAACTAAAAAATGATAAAAAAGATAATACAATGAATATAAACCTAACTTTTTGGATTTTCATACGATTGAAATTTAGTTCGTTTTAGCACCTTCCCATTCTGAAAATCCGCCCATTAAATTATAAGTGTTTTCAAAACCAAGGCTATTCATTATAGCACATGCTTGACCGCTTCTTCCGCCTGAGCGACAGTATACATAGTAGTTTTTAGAAGCATCTAATTTTTGTACTTCGTCGATAAATCCTTGTCCTAAAAAAATATCAATATGTAATGCGTTTGGAATATGTCCTTCATCCACTTCATCTTGTGTGCGAACATCCAAGAGTACTGCGTTTGTGTCGTTTGCAAGTTGATCTTGCCATTCTTGTTGTGATAAATCTGCCATGTTTAATTGTATATTGTTGTTTGTTAATTTGTTTACACTGAGCGGAGTCGAAGTGTTGTTTGTTAAAATTGAAAAAATAAATGATTAAAAACTTAAAAATCTAATTCTTTTTTTGCCACGAATTCACAAATATTTTTCTTTAGCTCTTTAAGCTATTTTCATATTCTCAATATTCAATTCTAATAGCTAGCTTCTTTTTGTTGTATTATTTTCAAAGTTAAACTTTTCAGTAGAAATTATTCAAAAAAAAACCGAAGTAATTTACTTCAGTTTTTTACAGGCAATAGTTGTGCCTTTATTTTTATACGTTATCAAATCTAAATCAGTCTAACTGTCTAAGAAGACCAAGAAAGTCTAAACCTTGATTGAACAACCAATTGCTTTGGTCGTTTTTACCTCAACTTCTTTTCCAGCTAATAAAGCATCAACTGCATCTTCTACATAGTGTTTTGTAGTTGCTGCAGCATCTTTGTAATTATCGTCAATTGCACCAATATACTTTACTTGGTGACCTTTATCTGTCTTAGCAATTACGTACATGTGTGGTGTTCTTGAAGCACCAAATTGCGGATACACTTTTTGTCCTACATCCAACATATATGGAAATGTAAAACCTTTTTCTTTGGCTCTTGTTTGCATGGCTTCAAAATTATCATCAGGTCTTGCCTCTGGGTTGTTTGGATTGATAGCAATTACAGGATATCCTTGGCTTGCATATTTCTTATCCAATTCAATAAGTCTGTCTTCATAAGCTACTGAATACGGACAGGTGTTACATGTAAACGTAATGATGAATCCTTTTGCATCAGTGTAATTTGCCATGGACACCATTTTTCCATCTACATTTTTCAATGAAAAATCTTTTACAATGTCGCCAACTTGGTAACCGTTTGTAACTTCTTTTTTTGGTTTTTCTACATTTTCAGCAACAATTTTTGTTTCCGGTTTTGCGTCTGCTTTTTTCTTGTCTGTACATGAGAATGTCATAAAAAGTACAGCCAATGCAGCTAATTTTATTGTTTTCATTTTGCGGGTTTTATTAGTTTATAAAATTTCTTAATTCACTTTCTAATTCTGCTTTGGTAAACGAATGTTCATAAAACTTCCGTTTTCCTTTTTTGTAAATTACCGTTGCCGGAATAGCGCCTGACCATGCTGTTGACACTTTGGGAATCCACGCATTTTGATCGGGATCGTCCAACAATACCTTTTCAGATGCTAATTCGTTTTTTGCTAAGAATGAATTCAACTTTTTCAGATTAAAATCTAGACTGACTAACAACACTTTTACATTTTTATCTTTATACTCTTGATTTACGGCTTCAAAATGCGGCAATTCTTTTACACATGGTGCGCACCAAGTTGCCCAAAAATTTACCACATGAATGTTATCATCTTCGATGTGAAGATATTTTTCAAACTGTTCAAAATTTAATACGGGAATATCTGAAGTAGCTTTTTCAATAGTTTTAACTTGTGCTGAACTCGATTCAGTATCAGTTACCACAGCAACTTCTGCTGATTTTGGTTCGTTTTTGCAAGAAATAAAAACGATTAAAAAGAATATGAATATGAATTTCTTCATCATGATTTTAAATTATTTTTAAAAATACTAAAAGTCTGTTACATAGTATTTTTATTTAACAGATTTTAAGAGTTACACCATCACTTGATCACCATTCAAATTAAAAAACACATGCTTATTTCTTTATGGCGAATTATGGTTTTACCGTAAACTACTTGAAATTTACTCTTGTACTTTGTATCTAAATTAAAAATTTATATCATGAAAAAAAGAAATATAAAAACAATTAAACTTAACAAATCCATTATTTCAACTTTAAATACAGGATTCGTAAATGGAGGATTTAGAAAACCCATAGAACAAGGAACTGAAATAAGCTATTGTCACGTAGGTTCACATATTGAATGCTGTGCGTAATTGTTAAACAACATTTAAACCCGAAAATGATTTCCGAATTACTTTATGCGCATCAATATCAAGCCAATTGTTTAATATTGACGTATAAATTTCTCGGAAATCAATTTCGTATTTCAAATCTCCGTTTTCATCTAAATTACTTAAATCTGCCATCGGATTGTAAAAACCTGGTTTTTTCAATTGATTTCCAATAAGAAAAACTTGGTTCGCCGTTCCGTGATCTGTTCCGTTCGCAGCATTTTGTTGCACGCGACGTCCAAATTCCGAAAAAGTCAAAATTAAGGTGTCTTTGAATGAATCTTCTTGTTTTAAATCCTTGATAAAAGCCGCCATTGCTTCGTCATACACACTTAACAATCGCTTTTGTTTGTTGGTTTGATTCGCATGTGTGTCAAATCCGCCAAGCGACGCATAATACACTTTTGTTTGCAATCCTGAATTGATAAATTGTGCCACTTGCTTCAATTGCTTTGAAAACTCAGAATTCGGATAGGTTGTTTTTGTAGTAAACGTTTTAGAAGTTTCGTACATATATTTTGCCGACGAAGAAGCGGTCACCATCGTTTTATATAAATACCCCAAATTATGTTCGCTTAAATGTGCATCATTATGATGTGCTACTACTTTTTTGAAATAGGGCGCTTGTGTACTTCTAAAAAAAAGATGCGGATTTTTAGTCGCAATTCCATCTGTTTCTTCACCTTTTAAGATGAGTGAAAGTGTATCATCAACTTCAATCGCATCCAGTGATTTACTGTTGGAAACATCTAAATAACGTCCAATCCAACCCGATTGCAAGTATTCATTCGCGTCACTTGCCGTATGCCAAATATCGGTTGCTCTAAAGTGTGAACGATTCGGATTTGGATAGCCCACATTATTAATCACACACAATTCACCATTATGATATAAATCGCTATGCGCGATGAGACTTTCGTGAAAACCTATTTCGTCCGTAATGCCGATGAGGTTATTTTTTTGTTGCGCCAACGAAGGACGTTTTTGGTAATAAATATCGTTTCGGAACGGAACAATCGTGTTTAAACCATCATTTCCACCCGAAAGTTGAATGATAACTATCTTTTTTCCTGTCGCAATCGCTTGATCTAACAAGTTAAATCCAGAAACAAACTTCGGCAGAAACAATGCCGTACTTGCCAACGATGCGCTTTTTATAAAATTTCTTCTGTTCATCCAAAAATTTATTTTTGGATTCCCATGTGGTCACTGAGTTTATCGAAGTGAAAATGGGAATCTGTTTTAACACAATTGATATTCTGGTAACGACATCAATTGAATGCAATATTCTTTTACATCTTGCTCAGCTAATTTGTCTAAATAGACTTCTGTTCCGCTATTTAATGGGCTTACGAGTAAAACTTGCTGTAATTGTGTTGCCGTTGTATTCTTTTCTCGCGAATGAAACGTTTCCCAATCTGGAAGTACTTTTAGCTTTCGTTGCTGATTTCGCTTGGCATTAAAACGTTGAAAATCGTCTTCGAATTCACCTTTTTCATCCAACGCAATCGCGCCGTTTGCCAGTAAAATAGAAGGCAAATTTAAGCGCAACATCATGGTATTTGGATTGATCCAATTTCTGCCACCTTTCCAACCCGCAACATTTGGAGGAAACAATAAATGTTGTCCTAATAATTTTTGCAGATACACAAGTTCACGTTCTTTTTCAAACTGTATTGGCACCACGGTATGAACGCCCACTAAAAATTCTATAGGCGATTTTATCTTCGTTCCTATATTTTTTTGATCGTAAAACCAATCAGAAGTTAAGACAAAACGCATCAAACTTTCAATATCATACTCTTTATAAAAAATTTCGGTCATTTCGCTTACGCGAGAAGCATCAAGTTGATCATTCACAAAATACCGATAGATTTTTTCACAGATAAATTGCGCACATTGTTTTTGCTTCAAGATGATTTCGATAATATGTTCACCGTCAAAATTTCCTGTTTCGCCAAAGAAAGTTTTTTCTCCATAATCATGTTGAAATTTGCGTAAGCGAAAATTTCCAATAATATTATGATTCCAACCTGTAAAGGCGCGCGCTGATTCTTTAATGTCATTTTCAGAATAATTATCACGTCCAAGCGTAAACAATTCCATCAACTCACGTGCAAAGTTTTCATTTGGTTTTTCCTTTTTATTTTGTTTTGTGTTTAAATACTTAATCATGGAAGCTTCTTTGGAAATAGCAATGACAAAATCTTTAAAATTTCCTAACGCATGTTTGCGAAGCGTATTATTATATTGTTCAATGTGAAGAATATTTTTATCATGACATACAAAATGATTTGCCCAAAAAAGTGTCATTTTTTCGCGTAGCAGTTCTTCAGTATTTGCAAGTTTGTAGATCCAAGCAATATTCAATTCGTGTACTTTTTTTACACTGTCTTTAATGAGTAAACGTAGCTTTTTGCGATCTTTCATTTTTAATCCTTTGGTGATCTTAGCTTTTAATTCTGAAGTATCAACGGTAAGCGGTTTTACATCCTGAGAAGCATCAAATAATTTTGATACAACTGCTTCACGTGATTTGTTTTGCAATGTACTCGCTTCTGTGTATGAAATCCCAAATCCTACTCTATTATATATATGTACTATTTCTTGCAATGTCATACGGAACAACTTTTATGCTAAGACTATGAAACGTTGAAAAAGTTTAATTTGGTATATTAGTGTGTTTTCAAAATTCTATTCTCGATACACTTTTCCTGTTAGTCAAAGCACTCGAATTGACGAATTTTGAAAACCTTTAGCTTTTCTCGAAATTACGTTTGAGATTTTTTAATCAAATTTTAACACTTTCACTGTTGCACACCTTCACAATTTAATTACATTTGTATATACAATTGTTGTACATACAAATGACAAAATTAGAAGACATCTTAAAAAGTAATGCAACTTTGCCTTTGGCAAAAAGAACCGCGTTAAATTTTATGATTACTAACAAAGCGTTATCAGAGAATTATTTAGACTTTTTTAAACAGTATGATATTTCAGGACAACAATTTAATGTGTTGCGCATCTTAAAAGGTCAAAAAGGGAAACCTGCAAACTTGGCTACGATTCAAGAGCGCATGATTGATAAGAATAGCAATACAACACGATTGATTGACAAATTGATTTTGAAAGGATTAGTAGAAAGAACCATTTGTCCTGAAAACCGAAGAAAAGTAGAAATCATCATTACAAAAAGTGGTTTAGAATTGTTAGCTGTAATTGATCCAAAATTAAACCGATTAGAAGAAGACATTATGCAACCGCTCACCATCACAGAAGCAGAAACATTAAACATATTATTAGAAAAGCTAAGAGGTTAGCAATCCTTTTAAAATTGCCCTAAATATAGAATCGATATAACATAAATTAAAAACAAAAAAAAATGAAAACACGTATTTTAACATTGGTAGTAGTATTTATATTTGCTACAGTAACCACCGCTTTTTCTCAGGAAAAATCAATTGACACAGAAGCAAGCTCAATTGCTTGGACAGGTTATAAAGTAACTGGACAACACGAAGGAACTATTGAATTTAAAGATGGTTCATTAGAATTTAAAGACGGAAAACTTGTTGGTGGAACATTTACAATCAACATGACAACCATCAACACAACCGATTTAAAAGCTGGTAGCGGAAAAGAAAAACTTGACGGACATTTAAAATCTGATGACTTTTTTGGGGTAGCTAACTTTCCAGAAGCGACGTTAACTTTTAGAAAAGTAGTAGAAACAGATGATAACATATACAGAGTTGCTGGCGATTTAACCATCAAAGGAAACAAATCGCCAATTACATTTGATATTGAAGTAGAAGAAAATACTGCGGAAGCTAAATTAAAAGTAGATCGCACAAAATACGGTATCAAATACGGTTCAGCTACTTTCTTTGAAGGAATAAAAGATAAAGCTATTAGTGATGAATTTGATTTACATGTACAATTAAAATTCTAAAATATTTTTTATTATAAAATTCATTCCTATATTTGTTA
>CAYGPQ010000086.1:0-18578 GCA_964351775.1 uncultured Kordia sp.
GCTTCTGACAATTCATCAGCGTTGATGCGTTTGCCCAATTTTACCTCCACATGATGCAATTCTAGTTGCTTATTAAAATAACGAATGGTTTCGTAAAATTCTTCTTTTCCAGGAATTTGCTTCGCGATGTTAAACTGTCCGCCAACTTCTTTGTTATCGTCAAATAGGGTTACTTCGTGTCCGCGCTGTGCTGCAATGGTTGCTGCGGCTAATCCGGCTGGACCTGCGCCAATTACAGCAATTTTCTTTTTGATACTTGCCGGTGTATAATCAAATTCTGTTTCGTGACATGCTCTCGGATTTACCAAGCAAGTCGCTACTTTTTGCTTAAAAATATGATCTAAACATGCTTGATTACAAGCTATACACGTATTAATTTCATCTGCTTTTTCTGCTTTCGCTTTGTTGACCCATTCCGCATCAGCCAAAAACGGTCGTGCCATGGAAATCATATCAGCTTGTCCATCTGCTAGAATTTTTTCAGCCACACTTGGCATATTGATTCTGTTCGAAGTGATTAATGGCAAGCTCACTTCTTTTTTCATACGTTCTGTAATCCACGTAAATGCAGCTCTTGGAACAGATGTTGCAATCGTTGGAATTCTGGATTCGTGCCAACCAATTCCAGTATTTATGATAGTTGCGCCAGCTTTTTCAATCGCTTTTCCGAGTTGCACTACTTCTTTCCAACTGCTTCCTTGGTCAACCAAATCGAGCATGGACAACCGATAAATAATGATAAATTCTACACCAACCGCTTCTCGAACTGCTTTGACCGTTTCTATGGCAAATTTCATACGATTCGCATAGTTTCCGCCCCATTCGTCGTCGCGTTGGTTGGTTCGTTCCGCTATAAATTGATTGATTAAATAGCCTTCAGAACCCATAATTTCGACACCATCATAGCCTGCCATTTTCGCCAATGAAGCCGAATTCGCAAAACTTTTGATGGTTCTTTTAACGTTCGCACTACTTAATTTACTTGGTTTAAATGGTGTAATGGGCGATTTTATAGCCGAAGGTGCCACATTGAGTGGATGATGTCCATAACGACCCGCATGCAGTATTTGCATACATATTTTTCCGCCATTTTTGTGTACAGCTTCCGTGATGATTTTATGCTTTTTTGCATGCTTCTTCGTGCTCATTCGCGATGAAAAAGGTGTCAACCAACCGCGAACACTTGGCGACATTCCGCCAGTAACGATCAATCCTACACCGCCTTTTGCTCGTTCGGCATAGAAAGCAGCGAGTCGTTCAAATCCATTCTTCTCTTCTTCTAAACCTGTGTGCATGGAACCCATTAACACTCTGTTTTTTAGTGTGGTAAATCCAAGATCCAAGGGTTCAAAAATATGTTTATATTTCATGTATTTCAACGATTTTTCTGATTGTTTAAAGATAGTGTAATTCTGTCAAAACCAGCATACATTTTTATTATGCACGCATAGTACAATGCAATATAGTTATTTTTTGAAAGCTTTCGAAAATTATTTGTTGATAGTTATGCGAAATGAAAAAGACTGTTTGAAAATTCATATTTCAAACAGTCTTAGTGGTCATTTTTAGATTTCTTAATTCATCGGAACTTCCACCACTAGAATTTTAGCATCTTTTTTTGTAGCTATTTCTACAGTTTCTACATCCCAAATTCCGATGGCGTCTCTAGTTTCCAAGGTTTCATTCCCAATTGAAATTTCGCCTTCTAATAAAAATATATAGATTCCGTGTGAAGCATCTTTAAGTTTGAAATCCATTTTTTGTCCTTCGTCAAAGTTTCCTATGGAAATATATGCTTGTTGATAAATCCCTAAAGCGTCACCTACGATATTGTTTTGCGGTGAAACAACTGTTTGAAAGTTATTGTGTCGCTTTGTTTCATCGAATTTTTTTTGCTCGTAACGCGGTGTTACATTTTGCACTTCTGGTAGAATCCAGAGTTGTAAAAAGTTGACTTCGTCAGTTTTACTATCGTTAAATTCTGAATGTTGCAATCCTGTTCCTGCGGACATGACTTGGACTTCTCCAACCGTAATTGCACGTTTGTTGTCCATACTATCTTTGTGCGACAATGCGCCACTTAGTGGAATGGAAATGATTTCCATGTTTTGATGTGGATGTGTTCCGAAGCCCATTTTTGGTTGTACGATGTCGTCATTTAAGACTCTTAATTGCCCGAAGCTCATTCGCTCTGGATTGTGATAACTGGCAAAGCTGAAACTGTGATGACTTTTTAGCCAACCGTGATCTGCTTTTCCTCGAGTGTTTGCTTTGTGAAGTATGGTGTTCATTGTTTTTTATTAAAAGATTGAAAATTGAATGATTGAAAATTCAGCATTTTGAGTTCATTGTTCGTCTATTTTGTTGTTTGTAAGTATTTTATTTTCTATTTATTTTCAAAGTATAAACCGCTAAACTTATGAACCTTTAAACTTGGTCCTATTGAATGATAAAAAAAATCATAATTCTGAATTCATAATTATTAATTTGATGCTGCGTAAGCGATTGAAGGATCTGTTGGAGCTCCTCGAAGAGAGCGACTCCTGAAAGCGCGACCTCCGATTTTTTTTCGGAGGTTACGCCCAGAATAGTTTAAAAATTATACTGATTCTCAATACTGATTACTCACAACTAGTATAAGTGTCCCATTTTTCCTTGTTGATAGTCGCGCATGGCTTCCATAATTTCGGTTTGTGAGTTCATGACATACGGTCCCCAAGAAGTGATTTTTTCGTCAATTGGTTCGCCCGAAAGTATCAGTAATGTGCTGTCTTTGTTCGCTTCTAAAGAGATTGCTTCCCCATCTTTTTCAAATGTGAGCATTTGTAATTTTCCATCTTTTAAGGTGTGTTGATCGTTGATCCTTGTTTCACCTTCGAGCAAATACACCAATAGTTCGTGCGTTGAAGGAATTGGAATGGTGATTTTTCCAGACGCTTCCAAGTTTGCGATGAACGCGTTTATTTCCGTGAAGGTGGATACAGGTCCTTTTTGTCCATTGAGTTCGCCAGCGACCAATTTTAGGTTTCCTGTTCCGTTTTCAGCTGAAATTACTGGCATTTGCTCCGCTTTGATATCTTGATATTTCGGCGTGGTCATTTTGTGCTTTTTGGGAAGGTTTACCCAAAGTTGGATGCCTTCCATCGTGCCTTCAAATTCCTTGCTTGGTCCTTCATCGTGAATAACGCCGCTTCCTGCGGTCATCCATTGCACATCGCCCGCATTGAGAATTCCTTCGTTTCCGAGTGAATCGCGGTGTAATTGTTCTCCTTTAATGAGAAACGTTACAGGCTCAAATCCACGATGTGGATGTGGCGACAACGATAATCCTGGACTAAACGGTCCGACTTCATATTTGTAATGATGCAAAAGTAAGAATGGATCTACTTGATCGATTTCTTGTGTTGGTAAGGGTTGACGGATTAAGTTTCCGCCCATATTTACATAGTCACTTGTTCCTTTGTATGCTATGTTTCTGAGTGTTTTCATGATTTTTTCTCTAATTTTTGTTGCATGTTAATATTTCCCATGGAAACTAATTAATCAAATTTTTAGCGGATTTTATCTAATAAGTTGCTTAATTGAATCGCTTCTTCTTTGGATAGATTTTTCAATAGATTGATTCCGTCAAGATTTTCTTCAATTTTCGATAAGAGTTTGATTCCATTGTCAGTAATGGCAATGTGTACGACTCTTCTATCATCCGGACACGGAATGCGTTCTATGAGTTCTTTTGCGCAAAGTTTGTCCATGAGTCGCGTTGCATTTGGCGCTCTTTCGATCATGCGATCTTTGATTTCCTGTACTTTGATTGCTTTTCCTGCGCCTTTTAAAATTCGTAAAATATTGAATTGTTGCGGAGAGATTCCAAAGGGTTTGAAAAGTTCGTTTTCTTGGCTGTTGATCCAATTTGCTGTGTACTTGATGTTGATAAAAGCCTTTACTTTTTCAGATGGAAATTTTGATTGTATGTCTTTGGAAATGTTTCCCATGTGTTACTTTGAGTTATTTTTAATTTTATCCTTTAAAACCTGCTTCAATATGAGCACCATCGCAATAAGGTTTGTTTTGAGAAGCACCACATCTACAAAATGCAGTTGTTTTATTGCGCTTATCAGTACTTCCGTCAGAGTTTGTAATGTTTAGTGTTCCATATACTAATAAAGGACCATTTTCAAGTGCTTCTACTTTAGTTTCTAGCTGTACTGCTTCGTGATTATCGGCTTTGTTACTTCTATATGATAATGCACCCGACGGACACGCTTCTACTTGTTTTTTAATTTTGTCTGAAGTAGCGCCTTCCATATTGATCCAAGGTCTGTTTTTCGGATTGAACACTTGCAGTAATTCTTTCCAACATTTCTTGGAGTGAATACACGTTTTTGGTTTCCAAACCACTGTAATATCTTCGTTACTATACTCTTTGATGATTTCTTTTGCTTCCATAATGTATGATTTTACAGTGTTTTGTTTGTCTTCTTTAAAGATACTAAAAACTATGCGTTATTCACAGCTGCCTGCAATTTAGCTACCTCAGCGTGTAATTTTTTTAATAAATCGGCATCATTTATTTTTCCATCGACAAAGTTATCATTAAAGCTTGGCAAGGAATAATCGCCAACTATATTTCCGCCCATGTATGGGAATCTGCCTTTCGCGATGTCTAAAACCGTTTGTCCACCTCTAGCACCTGGCGATGTTGCCATGAGTAGCATTGGTACATTTCCCCAAAGTTTTCCATCAATTCGTGACATCCAATCGAAGATGTTTTTGAAAACTGTAGCATACGCACCATTGTGTTCTGCTAATGATAAAACCATTCCGTCAGCTTCTTGAATCATTTTTAAAAACTTGTGTGCTTTTTCAGGAATTCCAATTTCTTTCTCTAAATCTATTCCGTATATTGGCAATTCGTAATCGTTTAAGTCTAAAACTTTAACTGTTGCATTTTCTACTAAACCTGCTGTATATGTTGCTAATTGTTTGTTGATAGATGTTTTACTGTCGCTCCCCGCGAAGGCTACAATTGTTTTCATTATTTTATATTTTAAATATATATTATTTGTTTGTGATTTTTTTTCCTAAATAGTACGAAGTTATTAGTAATGCTAAAGCTACGATTGCGCCTGCTTGTTCTCCATCTCCAATCATATAATGTGCAAAGAATGCTAAGATAATATTAAAGAAGAAACCTGCATAGGCCCATTCTTTTAAAACCGTAGATTTTGTTTGCCAAATAGCTATCAATCCTAAAAGCTTAGCAATTGCTAACGGATAAATGATATAGATTGGATATCCTAAACCAGTAAATATTTTTGCAATTTCTGCATTGTTAAAAAAATACATTCCTGCAGACATTAACATCAAAGCTGTAAACAATCCCGTTGTGATGTAATAAATGATTTTTTGAGTTTTCATATTTGTTGGTTTTTAAATTCTGTACAAAGCTACAAATAATATTTTTATATTCCAAGGAAAATATTTCCATGTAAACAATTTAATGATTTTTTAAGAAAACTTTCAAACTTTCTTCCTTTCAATAGCCGTATTTGTTTCGTATTTTAGCAGAGGAAAATTTTATACCCATGGACATCAACTTCAATAAGAACGAAGATCACAATAAACTTTTAGTATCAGAATTACGTCGTCGCCTCGCCAAAGTGAGTTTAGGTGGTGGACAAAAACGTATTGATAAACATCACAGCAAAGGAAAAATGACAGCGCGCGAACGTATTGATTTCCTATTAGATGACAAAAAACCTGCGATAGAGATTGGTGCTTTTGTTGGCGATGAAATGTATGAAGAGCACGGCGGTTGTCCTTCTGGAGGTGTAGTAGTGAAGATAGGATATGTACAAGGGAAACAATGTATTGTGGTTGCCAATGACGCTACCGTAAAAGCAGGTGCTTGGTTTCCGATTACTGCCAAAAAGAACTTGCGTGCGCAGGAAATTTCTATTGAAAACCGACTACCAATTATTTATTTGGTCGATAGTGCAGGTGTGTATTTGCCAATGCAAGATGAGATTTTTCCTGATAAAGAACACTTCGGACGAATTTTTAGAAATAACGCTGTGATGAGTAGCATGGGAATTACCCAAATTGCTGCCGTAATGGGAAGTTGTGTGGCTGGTGGCGCATATTTACCAATTATGAGTGATGAAGCGTTGATTGTAGATAAAACAGGAAGTATTTTCCTTGCAGGAAGTTACTTGGTAAAAGCTGCTATTGGTGAAAGTATTGACAATGAAACACTTGGTGGCGCAACAACGCATTGTGAAATTTCTGGTGTGACCGATTATAAAGCAACTGATGATAAAGACGCTTTAACCAAGATCCAAAATATTATTGGTAAAATTGGCGATTATACACCGACAGGTTATAATCGTGTGAAAGCAGCAACACCGAAAGAAAATCCAGATGATATTTTTGGAATTATACCAAAAGCCCGTCACGAACAGTATGATATGAAAGAAATCATCAAACGGATTGTAGATAAATCTGAATTTGATGAATATAAAGAAGGATACGGACAAAGTATTATTACAGCGTACGCTAGAATTGACGGTTGGGCAGTTGGAATTGTTGCCAATCAACGGAAGTTGGTCAAAACTAAAAAAGGTGAAATGCAGTTTGGTGGTGTGATTTATTCAGATTCTGCAGATAAAGCTACGCGATTTATTGCCAATTGTAATCAAAAGAAAATTCCGTTAGTGTTTTTACAAGATGTAACCGGATTTATGGTTGGAAGTAAATCTGAACATGGCGGTATTATTAAAGATGGCGCCAAAATGGTGAATGCTGTGAGTAATAGTGTAGTGCCAAAATTCACCATAATTATTGGAAATTCGTATGGCGCTGGAAATTATGCTATGTGCGGAAAAGCATACGATCCGCGATTGATTGTTGCTTGGCCAAGTGCCGAATTAGCCGTGATGAGTGGAAATTCTGCTGCAAAAGTTTTGTTACAAATTGAGACGGCTTCGTTAAAGAAAAAGGGAGAAGTCATAACAAAAGAGAAAGAAGAAGAATTGTTTAATAAAATCAAATCGCGATACGATCGACAAATATCTCCTTATTATGCTGCTGCTCGCCTTTGGACAGATGCAATTATTAATCCGTTAGATACCCGAACTTGGATTTCTATGGGAATTGAAGCGGCAAATCAAGCACCGATTGAGAAACCTTTTAATTTGGGTATTATTCAGGTGTGATGATGTAGACTGTGTTAGATTGTTGGACGCGCTACGCTTTTGGTAGTGATTTGTGATCATTTTTCTGTAGACAACTTTATATTTACAAAAGTTTCAAAGTGCAGTCTGAAACTTCTCAATACTCAATACTCAAT
The DNA here is from genome assembly GCA_964351775.1 of uncultured Kordia sp. Lineage (GTDB taxonomy): Bacteria > Bacteroidota > Bacteroidia > Flavobacteriales > Flavobacteriaceae > Kordia. Next base: position 7,349 of record CAYGPQ010000086.1, read on the forward strand.
ACTAAAATCTCAATACTAATTTACACAAATAAGAAAAGGCCCAGCAACCTAAAAGCCGGACCTTTTCCCCCTAAAAAACCTAAAATAACCTAATCTTTATTCCTTTTGAAAGCAAAGATTCGTTCCTACACAAGTCACAAACTCCGTGCCATTCTTTAACATTTTTATGATTTCTTTAACAAAAAAAGAAAAACCTAGCGAGTATGAATTTTACTAGGTTTTTCATAATAAAACAACTAAACAACCAACCTTTCGTTTATTCTATATTAAAAGTACGTTCATAACTTTGATTCTGAAACCTATATTGAGTGAACTCATAGTTTTGATGAGTGAAGTGTCTTACCTATTTAGTTGCTTGTAACAATCGGATAAATTCTGCTCTGTAGCCACTCTTGTCTTTTCCTCTACCCGATTCTGCCAATGCAACAATACTTTCTAAACTTGCATCATTATCAAATTCAGAATTTTTTAATTGCATTCCAAATAGTGCAACTGCCGCTGTAAAGTTGAAATCGTTTGAAAGATTTGCTGTAAGTGTATTTGCCACAACTTCTTTCAACTCAATACTGATGTCTTCGTTTGGCTTTTTGTAGCGTAATTTTACCGTAAGTAGTTCACCTGAATACTTCGTGTTTGTTATTGTTGGTTTTGTATATTTTAAACTATCTACATCTTTTAAATATTTCGTATCTACACCAACAGGAATGATTTCATATAAAGCAGTTACTGTATGTCCAGCTCCTAACTCACCAGCATCTTTTTTATCATCTTTGAAATCTTCATCTGCCAACATTCTGTTTTCATATCCAATTAAACGATATCCTTGAACAATGGTCGGATTGAATTCTAATTGCAACTTTACATCTTTTGCAATGGTATATAATGTTCCGCCAAATTCTTTTCCAAATATTTTATGTGCTTCCTGCATGGTATCTATATATGCATGATTTCCATTTCCTTTGTCTGCCAACGCTTCTAACTTATCATCTTTGTAATTTCCATAGCCAAAACCTAATACGGATAAGAAAACACCCGTTTTGCGTTTTTCTTCAATTAGCGTTTCCATATCACCTACGCTTGTTCTTCCCACGTTGAAATCGCCATCAGTTGCCAAAATCACTCTGTTATTTCCGTCTTTTATAAAGTTTTCAGTAGCAATTTTATACGCCAATTCAATTCCTTGTCCGCCAGCTGTTGATCCGCCAGCACTTAAATTATCCAACGCTGCTATGATTGTTTCTTTATGATCTCCAGAAGTTGGTGCTAATACTAAACCTGCTGCACCTGCATATACTACAATAGCTACTTTATCTTGTGAACGCATTTTATTGACCATTAATTTAAACGCTGATTTTAGTAATGGTAATTTATTTTGACCTCCCATAGAACCAGAAACATCTATTAAAAATGTAAAGTTTGATGGCGGAATTTCCGCTAAAGCAATTTCTTTTCCTTTCAATCCAATTTTTAATAATTTCGTTTGCGTGTTCCAAGGTGTGGTTCCCAATTCGGTATGAACCGCAAATGGATGATCGTTTACAGGTTGTGCGTAATCATATTCAAAATAATTGATCATTTCTTCAATTTTTACCGCATCAACAGGAACTTGTTGTCCATTATTCAGCATTCTTCTGATGTTACTATACGAAGCTTTATCGACATCTATCGAAAACGTAGATAATGGCGCTAAAGCGGTTCTTTTAAAGATATTTTCGTTAATTTCTTTGTACGATTCATTTTGTGTCGTTGACGTTTGGTGATATCCAACAGAACTTCTGCCGCGAATTATGATTTGAGATGAAGCGTTTCCATTTGCACCATTAACCCTAACTCCACTTGCTTGTCCTTGAAGCACTTGATTTATATTTTTCTCATTTACGGTTGCTACCGCAGAACTCACTTTTGCAGAATTTACACGACCTCCGTAAGCAACAATAGTTACAGATTCTAACGCTTCGCCAGCTTCTAATTGCACATTGATTATTGACGAAAGTACCTTTACTTCTTTCGTAGTAAATCCAACATACGAGAACACTAAAGTTTGACCTCGTTGTGCTTTTATTTCATACTTCCCGTCAAAATCTGCTATTTTTCCATTCGTAGTTCCTTTTACGATGACTGTTGCGCCTGGTAATGGCAATCCTTGATCATCCGTAATTTTTCCTGAAACTTCTATTGCTTGCGCCCATACTTGACTACTTATCGCCAAGAGTATGAATAATGTAATGACTCTTTTCATCCTTTTTATTTTTAAATTCTTAACGAAGCTATACATCATTTGCTTGTTAAAAAACTAGGATTGAGTAAAGTGGTCGTTTGAATGAGGGAAATTATAGAATGTCATGATTTCTATATGTAACAAAATTTTTAGTGCCTACTATTGATACTATCTTTTTTTATAATTATTTTTAAGGTTGAAATAACACTAATCATTTTTATCATGAAGAATCACATTCTAGTAGCACTTTTAATGGTCTTTTTTTCAAGTAGTATATATTGTCAAAATTCTAATTCAGGTATTAAAGTCGGCGCTGTTTTTACAATCAATGAAGTTAAAAACAACGATTATAAACATATTGATTTTCCATCGCCAAATTTCATCATAAAAAAAGGAGGCATTGCGAATTATGAGACCATTAAAGGAGCTGAAGTTGAAATTACATCCATTAAAGAACAAAAAGATGGAAGCCTAGTGGCAACGATTAAACTCACTTCTAATAAATTATTTTTTAACAGTCATAAATACATCACTGTTGACATTAATGAAGCAATTACTAAAAAGGAATTACTAAGACTTTAAAACCTAAAAGCAAACAGCTAAAAGCTTAGAGAAGCAACCGTTTTTCGCGTTGTATTTTTCCTGTATTGGTTTCTGTGAAGTGTTTTACTGTGTACATTGACTTAAGAGTTTCAAATTTTGAGAACTTTTTCGATTGTTTTAATGATTTTCCAACAGATTGGAAGTTGGCGAAACCAATTTATGAAGTATATACATGTATCTCAGTTCCAAATGGGACAAATTGTTGCCCTTTGTAAACCTTTTTGAATAAGCGAACTTCAGTTTAATTGTGGTAGCTAACTACAAATTAAATATTAATTGCTCGTTATTTATAAATGCCGACTGACACAATTCCCTTTCATATTCATTTTGAATTACATTTGATTAATTATTAATTATTAAAATCATTGTATTATGAAAAAAAAGAATTTAAAATCTTTAAAACTTAACAAGTCCTTTATTTCTTCTTTTAAGCAAAATTTAGTTAAAGGAGGAGGCGCAACTGAGATGTCTGAGTGCTGTAGAAACACATATCAACAGTCATGCTTTGTTTGTCAATCGGATATTTGTGATTCACTTATATGTACCACTGTATTTACATGTCCGCATAATTAAAAACTTGTATCGAGTAAATACTTACTATTCTTTTGTGTTTACTTTTAATCATAAGAGCGAACTTCGGTTCGCTCTTTTTCTTTCTGTTTATAGTGTTTATAAACTTATCTAAAAAAAAAAACCTATAAACCAAGCAAGGCAACAGTTTGAGAACGCTGCAATTTTCCTGTATTGGTTTCTGTGAAGTGTTTTACAGTGTACATTGACTTAGGAATTTCAAATTTTGAAAACTTTTTCGATTGCTTGATGATTTTCAATAGCTCTGAAACGTCCACATTTTGTTCTATATCTTCTATCAAAAGCACTAACTTTTTTCCAAACTGTGCATCGTCAATTCCAGTAACAAAATATCTTCCTGAAATGAAAGGACTTAACTTCTCCTCTATTTGTTCTGGATGGAGTTTTACGCCACCGCTATTAATCACATTGTCAAAACGCCCTAACCAATCGAATTCGGTTTCGGAAATGAGTTGAATCACATCGTTTGTGATAATTTTTTCAGCATGAATCCGTGGTGCATCAATCACTAAACAATTTCTGTCGTCAGTACTAATCTGAATATTTGGCAACGTTTTATAATGTGGTTTTTCATCTTTTGACAGCTGATTCAATGGTTTTGCTGCAATATGCGTGATCGTTTCCGTCATTCCGTATGTAGCAAAAACCTTTGTTGGTATGCTTTGTAACTTTTCAATTAATACAAAAGAAGCTGGCGCGCCACCTACGATTAAGGTTTTTATTTGGTGCAATTGTTCCAACGAGTTTTCAACCTGAATCGGAACCATCGCACAGAAATCATAGTGTTTATAATGATTCTCCAACGGATTTGAAGTTGGCGCAACCAACTCGAGTTGTAAACCTAAAACCATGGCACGAACCAACATCATTTTTCCAGCAATAAAATTACTTGGCAAACATTGCAAGGCTGAATCGCCGGGCTCAATTCCAAAAAAATCACCTGTTGCCAATGCAGAATGTACCATCGCTTGTTTATCGAGTCGGATTGACTTCGGTTTTCCCGTAGAACCAGAGGTGAAAACATCTACATATTCTTTTTCATCGAGCCAATCGATTAAAAAATCTCCTAAGTCTTTTTCATACAATGTTCCTTCCTTTACATAACTATAGGCAACTTCTTTTAAAGCTTCTCTATCGAAATTATTTCCGTCCAATTTGAACTTTAGGTGGATATTTTTAAAACTTGGAATCATTTTTGTAAATGTTGTTCTGTAAATTTAAAAATAAGCTAGGAGAAATCGCCGATTTCTTACATAGTTTTTATTATTTTAGTGGTTCGTGTTTACTTTTTGCACACAATAATTTTGGCTAACTAATGTTTGTATTTGAGTAAGTTTCTCCACATTGATTAAAATTATATTTTATGACGATATCATATTTGAAATTCCCTGTATTCCTATTGTTATTTGCTGTCAGTTTTTGCATTGCGCAAAATGACGCTTCCGAAGATTTTCACTTTTTAGAACGTACCGAAGATATTAAGATCAATCTACGCAAAGGAGCATTTACTATTGTAAAAAGTGTTCATGAAAAAGCAGAATATTTAACCGCGAATAAACTGTATTTTGCGAATGAAACACTGCGTTTTGATAGTTTCACAAAACTAGAAGATATTGAAGCAACCACCTATATTCCTTCTACGGGAAAAACCGTGAAAGTGGACTATATTGAAACAAAACACGAGTTTGATGATGGTATTTTTTATAGCGATCAGCAAACGAAAAACTTTACGTTTCCAGCCGTCACAAAAGGTGCCATTACAGAGTTGAAATATAAAGAAGTCATCACAGAACCGCATTTTTTAGGCTTATTCCGATTTGGAACGTACGCGCCCACAAAAAAAGCTGTCTTGCGCATTGAGTTTCCAAAAAATCTTCAAATTGGTTACAGAGAATTTCACACGGAAAATATCACGGTGAATTTTAATAAGGAAGAAACAAAAAACAGTAATATTTATACATGGACCACCGAAAATGTTGCCAAATATAGTGGTGAAGATGATGCAGAAGCTGCTTTGTACCACTTACCACATATCATTTTACACATAAAAAATTACGAAGAAAAAGGAAAAACGATTCCTGTACTAAGTAATGTCGCTGATTTGTATAGTTGGTACGCTTCCTTAGCGAAACAAGTGGACGAAAATGATTTGCAAAAAGTATATACAATTGCAGAAGATATTGCTAAAAAGTACGATACTGATCTCGAAAAAGCGGAAGCAATTTACAATTGGGTGCAAGAAAATATAACGTATGTGGCTTTTGAAGATGGTTTAGGCGGATTTATTCCTCGTGGTGCGGCAAGCGTTTGTAATAACCGTTATGGCGATTGTAAAGACATGGCAAATTTGTTGTATGTAATGTTGAATCGGGTTGGAATTCCTTCATTCAGAACTTGGATTGGCACGCGCGATCGTCCGTATTTGTATGACGAAGTACCAACACCTATGGTAGATAATCACATGATTACGGCAACTGTAATTGATAAAGACACCATTTTTATTGATGGTACCGATAGTTATGTCAATTTTGGTATGCCGAGTTCATTTACACAAACCAAAGAAGCATTAATCGGGATTTCTCCAGAAAAGTTTATCCTAAAAAAAGTTCCTGTACAAGCTTCTGAAAAGAGCAAAACTGTCATAAATACTAACATTACGTTTGAAAATGGAAGCATCAAAGCATCCGAAGAACGCGTATTGACAGGGTATGAAAAAGTAGATTTCGTTACCGATTATTTGTACAAAAAGAAAGACAATACCGAAGAAGAATTCCTCAACACCACATTGGCATTAGGAAATAATAAAACAAAATATCAAAACATCAAGGTTTCTCCCATAGAATCAAAGTATAAAACATTGACGGTTTCTTTTGATTTATTGATAGAAAGTTATGCAAAAACAATTGGCTCAAAAACCATTTTAAACCTCAACATTGATCGTGCATTATCCAAAGAAAACATAGATATCGAGAAGCGAAAATATGCTAAAAAGCTCGATCATAAGTTTCAAAAAGAATACACCACTACCTTTGAAATTCCAGAAGGTTATAAAGTAACTTCGATGCCTAAACCTATTACATACGATGGAAAAGCCTATGGTTTTAGTATTTCGTATGCCGAAACTGCGGGAAAAATTATTCAACACAAAACTATTTATATAGACACCTTACGTATTGAAAAAGAAGATTTTGAATCGTGGAATACTTTTGTGAAAAATTTAATAAAAGCCTATAAAAAAAGTATTATTATTGAAAAGTAAACTAGAATCTATGAAAGCATTTATTGTTACCCTTTTATGTTTGTGTACTGTACAAACATTTTCACAAGAATATAAAAATTACGATTGGGCAAAAAAGCCAGCATTACACAAACTTTCAGAGAAAGAAGCCAACGAATCTTCTATTGCGATTTTAGAAAAATACATGGTAGAATACGTGACGCCCAAGTTTGGCAACAACATCAAAAAGTTTGAAACCAATCATACCATTGCGCGTGTGCATGACGAAAAAGGTATAAAAACACACAATACCGTATATATTTCTATGTATAATGTGATTGATATTGTTGATATCAAAGCGCGTACGATTACACCTGACGGAAAAGTAACTTTATTGAATAAAGACAATATCAAAGAAGTCAAAAATGTGGAAGAATATGGCGATTTTAAAATCTTTGCCATTGAAGGTGCGGAAAAAGATTCCGAAATTGAAGTATTGTATACACTGGAAAAAGAATATTCAGCTTTCGGGAGAGAAACACTTCAGAAAAGTTATCCTATTAAGAAGTTGGAATATGATTTCATTATTGGCGAATTACCCGGAAGAATTAAAGCGTATAATGCAAACGGTGAATTTATTTCAAAAACCTATACAAATAGCAAGGGAAAGCAATTAACGCTCGAAAATATTGTTCCAATGGTGGAAGAAGAATATGCAACACCTGATTCCAACAAAACATATATTGCTTTTCAGTGTTTTGGCCCTGGAACGAATGTAACAGATGGTATGCTATGGAATAATGTTGTGACCAATATTACGGACGGATTGTTCCCAGAAGATGTGAATTCAGAGATTGCGAAAATCATCGAAGGGATTTTGAAAGATCAAAAAACGGACGACTTTACAAAGGCGTATTTGATTGATGATTATGTAAAGAAAAATTACACCATTGTAAAAAACAATAACGATCAACTTTCTGATATTGATTATATTATCAAAAATAAATCGGCAAGTGATTTAGGAATCATCAAAATTTATGCACACTTACTAAAAGCTGCAAATGTAGAATATATGCCAGTGATTACGGCGGATGTGTATGAACATAAATTCGATTCAAAATTCTTCAATCCTAGTGCGTTGCGCGAATTTTTAATCTACATTCCAAAAACGTTTAATTATATTATTCCAAACAGAGTAGATTATCGTTTGAGTGAAGCGCCGCCAACAATTTTAGGAAATCAAGGGATTTTTGTAAACGATCAATTGCAATACAGTTTTTATAAAATTTCTCAAAAAGATCCCGATTATAGTCGAATTGTACGCAACATGAATATTTCGTTTGAAGATGATATGGAATATGTAAAAATTGATCAAGAACAAGAATATTACGGACATTGGGCAATGAACAATCGTGCATTTTTAAATTTGGCGCCAGATCAATCGATTAAAGAATTTGAAGACTATTTAACAGGTTCAGGAATTGAAGATAAAGTGGTTAAAAACTACGAACCTATGCACAAAGAAATGACACAGTTGGAATACAACAAACCATTTTTGGTAAACAGCACCATTACTTCTGAATCGTTATTGGAAGAAGCTGGCGACAGTTATATTTTTCAGCTTGGAAAAGTCATTGGAACGCAAAGTGAGTTATATCAAGAAACTGAACGTGTGAACACCATTCAGATGCAATATCCAAACCGATATAATTATGAAATTATCGTGAATATTCCTGAGGGTTATAGCGTAGAAGGTTTGGAATCGTTGATTATTAAAAAAGAATTGTTAGACGAAGAAGGAAATCAAAAATGTAAGTTTGAATCTAGTTATACATTAGAAGGAAATAAACTCACCATTATCATTGAAGAATTTTACAAAGAATACGAATACGATATTGCTGAATACGAAGGTTTCCGAAAAGTAATCAATGCGGCTTCTGACTTTAACAAAGCTGCCATTTTGATGAATCCGAAAGCGTAAGAAATAATTATTATTAACAAAACGCGCTAAGAAATCTTAGCGCGTTTTTTTATCAATTTATGTTAAAAAAGCTTCTATTTACCTTCATAAATAGCTGTTTTCAGCTTATAAAACGAACAGTTTTATTTTATAAAACAGATAATACTCTTCTTTCAAAAAGATTTTAATCATTCTAAATTTGATCATTATTAATCATAAAATTGTTTTAATTATGAAGAAAAAACAGATCAAAAGTTTACAGTTAAACAAGAAATCAATTTCTGCCTTAAGCAACACAGATGCTATAAAAGGTGGAACAGTTCCTACACTTGGTATTATTTGTACAGTTACAATTCAAGTAACCATTCATCAATGTACGAGATGGGACGGTTGTGATTTACCAACCATTGGTCATGATGATGGCTCTCTTTGTTTAAGTCGAGACGCGGATTGGTGTAACGGTAGATAGATTTTATCAAAAAAAAGATTCGTATGAAAGTCCGTCTATTTGGCGGATTTTCTATTTTAGGTTTTATCGCTTAGTAAAAACAATAACGCTTACTGCTAAATCCTCAAAATAAACAGTTGCTTATTGTGATTTAGCCTGAACAAAGACTTCTTCATCTGGCACACGCCCAAAAAGTTTTTCTTTCCAATTGTTCCATTTGTATTTTTTTGCGAGAATGAACAAAACAATCGGATATACTATTAAAATCGGGATCAAAATATCCCAAAAAGATGCAGTGCCTTCTTGCGGAACATATTTGAATAAGGAATCGGTTCGCAATGCAGAATATTCTGCGGTGACCAATGTTGCAGCTAAAAAGTTGTTGGCAAAGTGAAAACCAAGTGCCAATTCTAGTCCATCGTCCATTAAAGTCATCACGCCGAGTAACAAACCCGTTCCAATGTAGAAAATCATGGTGACTCCGCCCATTTCTGCCACTTCAGGATTTCCCGAATGTAACAATCCAAACATCACGGAGGTAACGATTAAAGGAAACCATCTGTTTTTAACGACAATTCCTATTTGCTGCATAAAGTAACCTCTAAATAAGTATTCTTCTAAGCCAATTTGAAATGGAAAAAGCAGCAAACTAAATACAAGTAAAATGATAAAACTCATCGGTTTAAAATCGAGCACAATCGCTTCTGGATTCATAAAATATTCAACTCCAAAGCTTGCAATTCCTAACAAAAAGACCAATCCAAACGAAAAAGCAACACGTTTTAAATCGATTTTATTTCGTGCCGTTGTAAGTGTTACTAAACTTCGTTTATGCAAATAAATCACTAAGGCAAAAAGCATTAACAATAAAATCACAAAAAGTCCTAAATTGACAACAAACCAAAAATTATTGCTTGGAATCATTTCATACATCGAGTCCATTTCTTTCATGACATCCATGTCACTGGTAAGCGTGAAAATGATATTGTATATAAAAATAGAAAGTAGTAAAAATGAGGTAAGTAGTACTTTCCACGGTGTATTGTCACCTTTATAAGCTTGTTTTATGAACATATTTTTAGTTTTCTACTGTTTTTAATGTATGTATGGAACTTCCCATGATTTTTCAATATCGTAGTGCAAAGCGCCTTTTTGTATGGTTAATGGTGCATCAAAATTATTGGTATACAAACTTCCTGTGCCCAATCCTTGTGGTAAGTTACTTTGCAAGGTGTACGTCCATTGCGATATGGCATTGAGTCCAACATTACTTTCCAACGCACTTGTAATCCACCAATTGATGTTTTGTGTTTCCGCGAGTGAAATCCATTCGTTACTTCCTGCATAACCACCCACCAAACTCGGCTTCAAGATAATATATTGTGGTTGAATTATTTCTAAAACTTTTTTCTTTTGTTCAGCATTCAACACACCAATCAATTCTTCATCAAGCGCAATGGGTAACGGCGTTACTTCACAGAGTTTTGCCATTGCTTCTAATTGTCCTTGCTTAATAGGTTGTTCAATGGAATGTAATTCGAATGCAGACAATCGTTTTAGCTTTTCTAGCGCATTATCAGGTGTAAACGCTCCATTAGCATCTACACGCAATTCGATGTCATTCACTGTGTATTCTTTGCGAATGCTTTTTAACAGTTTCGATTCGGTTTCAAAATCAATCGCACCAATCTTCATTTTAATACAGGAAAAACCTGCGGCTAATTTTTCTTTGATTTGCGATTTCATGAAAGCGGCATCGCCCATCCAAATTAAACCATTAATAGCAATCGCATCTTTTCCTTGCGTAAATGCTGACGGATGCAATACAAACGGATGTTCAGAAGTCAAGGACAAAAATGCTTGTTCTATGCCAAATTGAATTGATGGAAATTGCATCAACGCTTTCAATAAAACATCTTTTCCAAGCTGAATATTTTCGCACGTCCAACGCAATTTTTCTTCGTACTCAGGCACATCATCAATACTCAAACTTCGCAAAATTCCGCACTCGCCTATTCCGTGTTTCCCATCGTGATGCAACACAATAAACCACGTTTCTTTTTGCTTTAAAATTCCACGCGACGTTCCACTAGGTCTTTTAAAGTCTAAGATGTGTTTGTGATAGGTTGCTTTCATTTTTGGTTTTTAGACTTCTTGGATTGTTAGACTTGTTTGGCGAAAATATTTTTACAT
>CAYGPQ010000087.1:0-18494 GCA_964351775.1 uncultured Kordia sp.
ATCTTGGATTTTTATAATATAATCAACTCAAATAGAGTTATTTTCTGAATGCGCCACAATAAACTTAATCGCTCATCTAACTATTTGCAAATAGAAATCACAACTTCAAAAATGGGTGTTCTTTTAGAAATTTACTTCACAAACTAACTAAATTCAATAAATCAGCAGCATAAAACTGCCAGAATTGGTTAATTTTCAATGTTTTTTATTTTTTTCTTGCAAAGTATTGGTTTCAAATCCAGTATTTTATCAATTCGTTAAAATATTTAACAAAACTATATCGTTTTGATAATTTTACGTTTTTCGAGCACGCATTACCCTCATTTCTATACGTATACCGAGGTTTATAGACCTAAAATAAACATCGTTTTTAAAAAAAACTTTACTTCTAAGATGATTTTTAAGAAAAAAAAATTGGATTATTAACATATAATTAGGATTTTTGGCGATAGCTAATTCAAATAAATTAAAAAAATGAGAACAAAGTTTAGTGGAATTCTAACGCTATTCCTAGCGTTATTTGTGCAAATTCTGTTTGCACAACAACAGACTGTCTCAGGAACTGTAACCGATGACACCGGTTTACCGTTACCAGGAGCAACTGTTTTGATTAAAGGTACAACCACAGGTAAGACTACTGATTTTGACGGTAATTATTCTATCAAAGCTAACAACGGGCAAACGCTTGTATTTAGTTATGTAGGATTTACAACACAAGAAATCAAAGTTACATCTGCAACTATCAATGTAGAATTGAAACAAGGTGAAGCATTAGAAGCTGTAACTGTTGTCGCATATGGCGGTGCAGTAAACAGTGCTAAAGTAGCATCTGCAATTGCAACAGTTGATGGTGCAACTATTGAACAAGTTCCAATTAACTCTTTAGACCAGATCCTTCAGGGTGCTGCTGCTGGGGTAAGTGTGAACACGGGTTCAGGTCAACCAGGACAATCAGGAACTATCCTTATTAGAGGTCGTGGATCGCTACAAGGTGATGTTGAGCCATTATTTGTTATTGATGGTGTACCAGTAGATCAAGATAACTTTAGAAGTTTAAACCAAAACGACATCGAATCTTTATCTGTATTGAAAGATGCAGCTGCTACCGCAATTTATGGTAACAGAGGTTCAGGTGGTGTAGTTCTTGTAACAACTAAAAAAGGTAAAAAAGGTTCTGGGCTTAACATTCAGTATAGAACACTTTATGGTGTTGCTGTAAAGCCTAAAACAAGATTTGAAGTAATGAACGCAAGTCAGTTCTTAACTTTTCAAAGAGATTTATTACCAGGTAACCAATTTGGAGATTCTTTATCAGACACCCAAATTGCTGCTATTTCATCACAAACAAATACTAATTGGTCAGATATCTTTTTCCAACAAGGAACTACATTATCTCACGAATTAAGTATTTCAACAGGTAGCGAGAACACAAGTTCATATACTTCGCTTCAGTATTACAAGCAAGAAGGTATAACATTAGGTAGTGATTTAAAGCGTTTCTCTTTCAGAAATAACTTCAATGGAAGTTCAGCAAGTAAGAAATTCAACTATGGTACTACATTAACGTTAAACTACTCTGTAAACAACTTTATTGTTGATGCAACTAGAGGTGGAAACACAGGAGGTCAGTTAGACAACCCGTTCATTGTACCTTATATTGGATTACCATATTTATCTCCTTACAATCCAGATGGAAGTCTAAACCTTGTAGGTACTCAAGGTAGTGGAGCTTTAAATTCTGATGGTACAGTAAACGCAAGTGGTGCTAACGGATTTGTAAACACAGCTTTCTTAGCATTAAACACAGCTAGATTAAATACTGATCAAGAAAACGAATTTAAAGCGGTAGGTAGTATTTCAGCAGATTATAACTTTGCGAAAAACTTAACTATTGGAGGTTCTGTTGGTATTGATTATACAAACATCGAGTTGTTGCAAATTACTACTCCAGGAAGTATTAGAGGTTTAATTACTCCTAGTCAAGCTGCAGAAGAAAAAGGATCTCAAAGTGAAACATTCTTTAGAGATGCTAACTTCATTACAAACGCTTTCATAAGATACCAAAATGATATCACAGAAGATTTAAGCGTAACAGCTTCTCTTTATGGAGAATACAACTACTCTAACACACAATCAGCTGGATTTACAGCTTTTGGTTTGAACCCTGCTTTACCAGGATCTAGTGCTGGTTTTACAGCTGGAAACACTGTTGAATTCCCAGGTGGAGATCCAACGGATGCAACTGATGCTACGTATAACTATATTCCAGGTGTTGCTTCATCAGAATCTGAAATTGCTTTGGCTTCTGTATTTGCTACAGCTGCGATAGACTATCAAGGAAAATATGGTGTAGAAGGAACTATAAGACGTGATCAAACATCTCGTTTCCCTAAAAACCCTACTGGTACTTTCTGGTCGGTTGCAGGTAGATGGAATATTGACAACGAAGACTTCATGAGTGAAGTTGATGTAATCTCTACATTAAAACTTAGAGTAAGTTACGGAGTTGTAGGTAACCAAAATGTTGGTAGCCGTTATCAAGGTCTTCAAACTGTAAATGCAGGTCCTAGTTACCAATTAGGTACTGGATATAGCTTAGGTACTTTAGTTGATGAAAACATTAAGTGGGAAACTGCTAATAAATTCAACGTTGGTTTAAGCTTTGGTTTATGGAATAATAGATTATCTGGAGAAGTAGATTTCTATAGAGAACTTACAAAAGACTTATTCTCTCAGAAATTATTATCTGTTGCTGGTACTGGATACAACCAAGTTACAGCAAACGTTGCTGACATGAGTAACACAGGAGTTGATTTACAAATCGCTTATGATGTATTAAGAAAATCAGCTACGAACCCATGGTCTGTGAAGGTATTCGCTAATGGTAACTACAACAAAAACGAAGTTGAAAGATTACCTGGTGGATTTACAGGAGTTACTTTACGTATCGCTGAAGGACGTGCTGCAAATACATGGTTCCAAACAAGATGGGCAGGAGTTGATCCATCAAACGGACAGCCTCTTTACTACGATATAAACGGAGATATTACAAATGTATACAGTCCTGATGATGCAGTTTATTTAGATAAAAATTTCGATCCTACATACACTGGAGGTTTCGGAGCTGATATCTCATACAAAGGGTTCACATTAAGTTCTTTATTCTCATTTGTTGCTGACAGATATAGACAGAACAGTTCATTAGCAATTGTAGAAGATGTAGGATTAGCAGGATTCGCTAACCAATCAACTACGATATTAAATGCTTGGACTACTCCTGGACAAGTAACAGACATTCCAGCATTATCATTTGGAGGTTTGCGTGCGGTTGATGGAGATCGTTATATCGAAGATGCATCTTTCTTGCGTTTAAGAAACGTTACATTATCATACACAGTTGATTCTAAAATCTTAGAAAAAACAAATATCTTATCAGGAATGAGAATTTTTGTTCAAGGAACAAACTTAGTAACATGGACAAAATGGAGAGGATTTGATCCTGAAAGTAACCTAGCAACAGGTTTCTTTGATTATCCAGTTCCAAGAACTTTCTCTTTAGGATTTGACTTAAACTTTTAAAAAATAAAAAATGAAAAAATATTTTCTAATACCAATTATTATTACCTTACTTTTCACAGTAAGTTGTGATGATCAATTAGAACGTTTTCCGGTAGATAGTTTGGTTGAAGAAACCGCTTACCAAAGTGTTTCAGATTTAGAAGCAGGATTACGTGGAGCAATAAATAGTATAAACCGTGGAGGCGGAACTGCAAGCTTAATAGCTTTTAACTCTATCTTTACAGACAATACTAGAATAGGTGGAAACAATGGTGGACAACAATTAAACTTGTTGAACCAAATATTGAACTCACAAACTGGTGACCAAGGAACTTGGGGAGACAGATATAACGCGATTAACAACTTTAACCGTGTTTTAGCTGGTGCTTCTGCAATTACTCCTGGTGCTTCTGAAACTAGTGCATACAACAATGTAATAGCACAATGTTATGCTTTCAGAGCTTATTTACACCATGACTTAATGACCTATTATTCAGAAGACTTATTAAATGGTTCTTCTTTAGGTGTTCATTATCAAAATACAGTATCTACATCAGATTTCCCTGCAAGAGCTACAATTGCGGAGAACTTAACTGAAATTGATAATGATCTTACGTTAGCAGCTAGCTTAATGCCTTCAAGTTCAACTGATAAGAACTATGCTACGCAAGATTTTATTACTTTCTTAAGAGCTAGAGTTGCTTTATACAGTGGAGATTATACTACTGCTATTTCAAATGCAAACTCTTTAATTTCTAGTTACCCATTAGCAAATCAAGCGCAGTATACTGCTATGTTCAATGGTGATACTGATACAACAGAAGTTATCTTCAAGTTTGACAATGTACAAGGAAACAATAGTAATATTGCTTTCAACTGGATCTTTACTGGTACAGGAGGAAACTTTATTGAAATGTCAAATGAATTCTTTGGACTTTTAGTTCCAGGAGATGTTCGTCGTACTGTAAATGTTGATCCAAATAGTGATCCAGGAGCTAACCCTCCTTTATTAACTATTGGAAAGTATCCTCCAGGTGCTGACACAAACTACATCAATGATTACAAAGCGATGAGAATTTCTGAAATGTACTTAATTAGAGCTGAGGCACACGCTAGAAAAGCTGCTCCTGACTTCGCTGCAGCTGCTGCAGATGTAAATGCTGTCAGAAGTGCTAGATTTGGTGCTCCTCAAACAACAGCTACTTATACTTCTTTAAACGAAGCTATCACTGATATCAAAGCAGAGAGAAGAATAGAGTTGAGTTATGAAGGTTTCCGATTTGTTGATCTTAAAAGATATAGAAATATCTTAAACCAAGGTATCGAAAGAGATCCTAGCGATTGTGTAGGTGGTATTCCATGTTCACTTCCAGTTTCATCTGAGAAGTTTACTTTCCCAATACCACAAGCAGAAATAAATGCTAACCCTAACATGACCCAAAACTCAGGGTACTAATAAACTAAAAAAAGAAAGTAATGAAAAAAATCGCAATACTTTTCATAGGTGCTTTGTTTATGTTCACTTCTTGTGAAGAGACGCAATCACCAATATATGATGGTAGCCAAACTCTGGCTTACTTTAACGGAACATCTTCTACACTAGAAGTTGAGATAAATGATACTAACACCATAGATCTTTCTGTGGGTGTTAGTACCTTATCATCAGCAGCAAGAACTGTAAATATTTCTGTTGATATTGATAATACTACAGCTACTAGTGGAATGTATACATTCCCTACTACTGTTACAATCCCTGCTAATGAGTTCTTCGGAACTTTCACAGTTACAGGTATTGATGATGGATTAACTACTGCTGGTGAAACTTTATCTTTAAAAATTGACTCAGTAGACGGTGGTGTTGGTAGTTCACGTCTTCACACTGTAAGATTAGTAGAGATTTGTCCTATTGCTGCAACATTTGCAACAGGTATGTATACTTTAGATTTCGTATCAGGTGGTATCGGTGCTGCTGGATTTGCTCCAGCTCTAGGAACTGGTATTGCTGTAGAACTAGTTGGTGGAGAGGCATCAACAGAAAGAGTATTCAACGTTAAGTGTTATCCAAGTTTCGGATTTGCTAACCCTCCAGCTGATTTTTCTTTCAGCCTAGTATGTGGAACAACTGTTGCTAACGGTATCGTTGCTCCAGGAGTTTCTGGAGTTGGATGTGGTGGTTCTATCGCATTTGGACCTTCTGGTGCTGGTACTTATAATACTGCAGATGATACTAACATGACTCTTATTTTTGCTGAAGATACAGCAGAAATATGTGGATCTGTTGCTACAACTACATATACATTAACTAAAATATAAATAATATTGTTATGAAAAAATTCATAAAATTACTCATCATACCAGTAGTATTGGTACTTACATATAGTTGTGTGAGTGATGATAGTAGTAGATTCAAATCTGATCCAGAATATGGATGGATAGAATTTACTAGTTCAGAAACTACGGTAGCTGTAACTTCTAGAACTACAACAGTAAGTATACCTGTTCAATATACAGCTCCGATAAACTCAAGTAGTTTAGTAGTGAGTTATAATATTGTAAGTGTAAATGGTGTTCCTACTGATGTTGCAAGTGGACTTGGTTCATCTTTGACTATAGCTGCAAATACAAACAGAAGTGCTATTGAATTTAATATCTTACCAACAGCAGTTGCAACTTTAATTGCTAATGGTGATGTTAATTTCGATATTCAGTTAACTAGTGTTTCAAGAGGAATTTCTCTTGGATTAGGAGACGGAAGTGCTACTACTGTTCACAGAGTAAACTTGCTATGTGGTGGTGAGCCACAATCAGGTACGTACGTTATTGACATGCATGATTCTTATGGAGATGGATGGCAAACTGATGGAGCTAATGGAGGTTCAGGAGTAACGGTTACGTTAACCGATGTTGCTGGTACTGAAAGTGTGGTAGAATTTGGAATGTGCTCTCCTTATGGAGCTGCTGCTGGAAGCTTCTTAGGAAGTGCTGATTGTACAGGACCTGCTAGTACTTCATTCTTTGATGCTACTACAACTGTTGAAGTAGGAACTGATATTGTAGGTGCTGTATGGGATTACCCTGGAGACAACTGGTCAGAAATTAGTTTCGAAATTTACAACCCAGATGGTAGCTTATTATTTGCTGTTACACCTGGTCGTGAAGCTGGTGAATTACCAGTATCATACTGTCAGTAACATTTCTAATGTCGTTTACAGAAATTCTGTATAACATAAATATAGAAATTACATTATAATACATACAAAAAACCACCCAATTGGGTGGTTTTTTATTTTATATTTGTCCCATGCAAAATGACAACACACAAATATTTGGTATAAGAGCCATTATAGAAGCTATTAACGCTGGGTTGAATGTAGACAAGGTTTTCATTCAAAAAGGGCTTAGAGGTGAACTATTCAATGAATTAGACCACCTTTTGCGTACAAACGCAATTAGCACATCGTTTGTTCCGCCTGAAAAGTTAAATAGACTTACTAAAAAGAATCATCAAGGTGTGGTAGCTTTGATTTCTCCTATAGAATTTTATGATTTAGATACATTAGTATTGAATGTAATTGAATCTGGACGTGTTCCAAAATTTTTAATCTTAGATCAATTGAGTGATGTACGTAATTTTGGCGCCATCATTCGTACGGCAGAATGTACGGGCGTTGATGGAATCATTATTCAGAAAAAAGGTGGTGCTCCTGTAAATGAAGATACAGTAAAGACTTCCGCTGGCGCTATTTTTAAAATACCTATCTGCAAAGTCGATCATATCAAAGATGCTATTTACCATTTACAAAGTTCTGGTGTGCAAATTGTTGCCGCAACTGAAAAAACTCAAAATACAGTGTATGACATCGATTTTACAGTACCCGTTGCCATCGTTATGGGTTCTGAAGGAAAAGGTGTTTCTTCTGGAATCTTGAAAATTGTAGATCAACAAGCAAAATTACCGATGTTTGGTGAAATTGCTTCTCTAAATGTCTCGGTAGCTTGTGGCGCCTTTTTATATGAAATGGTAAGACAACGTTTATCGTAACTATTCTTCTTCGTTGACTTTAGAATTATCAACGTATATATAATTTATTTTTATAGAAGGTAACGCTGGTGAAGCTTCTTCAACTTCATCAGGTAGTATCTCTATAAAATTTCCATGTTCGTCAAAATGTCGCATAAAAGGGTCATTTTCTGGAACAAACTCTTCTTTTTCCCATTCATACATGTCTTTTGAATACACCACTGGAAGAAAAACTGCTAACAAAAATCCTGTAGTAAATCCACCTAAGTGACCTTCCCAAGAAATATGATCTTCTATTGGGAATAAATACCATAACATTCCACCGTATAAAAACATAATGATTAAAGACAATGCAACAAATCTGTAGTATCCTGTAATTACACCTTTAAAAAAGATAAAACTCATCAGCATAAATATAAATCCGCTTGCACCAATATGATTGGCTTCTCGCCCAATAATCCACGTCAAAATTCCTGAACCAAACAATCCAATCAAAAAAATGGTCCAACGCTGCGACCTGTAAAAGTAAATTACCGAGGCACTCAGTAAAAATAGCGGAATGGTATTGTTCCAAACATGTTTTAAGTTTCCGTGAATAAACGGACTAAGAATAACGCCTCGCAATCCTTTCAATGTTCTTGGATACACGCCGTAGTCATTAAAACGAAATCCAAAACGTATTTCAGACCAATACACCAACCAAATTGAAAATATAAATAGAAATGGCAGCAGTACGACTTCTGGTGTAAATACAAATGGAGATTGTTTTGAACTCATATAAAATTTTAAATCAAGTAGTCAAAAAATTAGCCAAGATTCATTTACATGAAAAATTGTCACCTTAACAAAATAGTTGCTTTTGTTAAGGTTTTTCCTCTGTAAAACTACGGCATTCGTATACTAAAAGTTCGTTTTTTAACAGTAAATTTAAGCGTAACCAACTAAATAACAACACCATGAAAAAAATACTAACACTTCTAACGCTACTCATGCTTATCATTTTTTCTTGTAATACAGATGAAAATACAAGCCAGCGAATCTCTCAAGAAACCAACCTGAAATCACTATACGATTTTGACAACTATGGAATATCTCATAATCTAGCGATGGATCATATAGCGACTATGCCAAATTTTAACAATGCATCATTACAAGACATATTTTACTTTGCAGACACTTATTCCGACTCGTATTTCAATAATCCAAGTTGTAACTGTGATGATTGGCAAACACAACAAATACACATGACAATGCTTGAAGGAATGCTTAATGACTTGAACAACGCTTCCAACGTGCTTGTGAATATGAATATTATTAAACCAGAAGATCAACCATTGACAGATATGCTATTTACTATTTTTGACAATGCGGTTTCTATTGAAAATAGCACATACAAAAGCGTAACAGAATTTACGACCGAAATTGAAGCCTTTGAAAATTTTGTCATCGCTAATTATTCGATATTATATGATCCAACTACAAGAACAGGTAATTATGCAGCAAATATTTTAGGAGCCTGTAGTATTGCCAAAAATAGTTATAGCTACTGGGTGAATGCCACACTAAATGCTGCACATCCTTGGAATTACCGCTTAACACAGGTAAACTTAAATAGAAATGGAAACATCACTGGAATGCGCCAAAAAGGTCTTTTTGGTGATATCGTTCGAGGTATTGGAAGAGCTTTTGTAGATGTTGGCGGTTTCTTAGTCGGCGGAAAATGTGGAGGAATTTTGGATGGGAGAGATTTGGGTTGCGCCATTAAACATGCCGGAAAAAAATCTTCGGGAAAATAATAACTTCGTTTAAAAATATAAGCAACTACAACTAAGACCAAACAAATGGTATTACTTATAGTTGCAATACCTTATGCAAACTTCTGGTGTATAATTTGGGGAAATGCCTTATTTTTACACTATGAATGAACCATTAGCCGAACGCATTCGCCCGAAAACATTAGAAGATTACATCAGTCAAGAGCATCTTGTCGGAGAAACTGGTGTGCTTACACGCCAAATAGAAAAAGGATTGATTCCTTCACTCCTACTTTGGGGGCCACCAGGAACAGGGAAAACTACCTTGGCAAATATTATTGCTACGACATCAAAGCGTCCTTTTTATTCGCTTAGCGCGATAAGTTCTGGCGTAAAAGACGTCCGTGAAATCATTCTGCGAGCAAAGCAAGACGGCGGTTTATTCACCACAAAAAATCCGATACTTTTCATTGATGAAATTCACCGTTTCAGCAAATCACAACAAGATTCGTTACTTGGTGCCGTAGAAAAAGGTTGGGTCACTCTAATTGGTGCAACCACCGAAAATCCTAGTTTTGAAGTCATTCCTGCATTACTGTCACGTTGTCAAGTATATATATTAAATCCTTTCGGGAAAGATGATTTGGTAAAATTGCTACAACGTGCCATTAAAGAAGATGCGCAACTCGCTAAAAAACAAATTACACTCAAAGAAACAGAAGCGCTACTAAAACTTTCTGGCGGCGACGCTCGAAAATTGTTGAATATTTTTGAACTCTTAATCAATTCGGAAGGAACCGACAAAATTACAATCACTAACGAATTGGTATTAAGTCGCGTGCAAAAAAATACGGTTTTGTATGACAAAACTGGTGAACAACATTACGATATCATTTCGGCTTTTATAAAATCAATTCGCGGAAGCGATCCAAATGGTGCGGTGTATTGGCTTGCCAGAATGATTGAAGGCGGCGAGGATGTAAAATTTATTGCACGTAGAATGCTCATTTCTGCCAGTGAAGATATCGGAATTGCAAATCCGACAGCATTGGTTATTGCTACCAATACATTTCAAGCAGTTTCCATCATTGGATATCCGGAAGCGCGAATTATTCTAAGTCAATGTGCTGTATATTTGGCGACCTCTCCAAAAAGCAATGCTTCTTATATGGCCATTAAAAAAGCACAAGCGATTGTCAAAGAAACTGGCGATTTACCAATTCCGCTACACTTACGAAATGCGCCAACCAAACTGATGAAAGATTTAGGCTATGGCGAAGATTACAAATATGCACACGATTACAACAACAATTTTGTAGCACAAGAATTCCTTCCAGATGAAATTTCGAACACAAAAATTTACGATCCAGGCAGCAACGCCAGAGAACAAAATTTGCGAGATTTCTTAAAAAATCGCTGGAAAGATAAGTATGGGTATTAGCTGTTAGCTGTTAGCTGTTAGCTGTTAGCTAAAATAAATTATCTATCGTCACTTCGAGTAATTTTTGATAAAAAATTGTATCGAGAAGCACTTTAAAATAAAGATTCCTCTCAATACTCAATACTAAGAACTCAATACTTAAAGAGACGTCACTTCGAGTGATTTTTCGTAATGTATTACATTGAGCGGAGTCGAAATGAAATGAAGAAAAATTGTATCGAGAAGTACCATAAAACAAAAGCTTTCTCTCAATTCTCAATTCTCAATACCAAACTAGAATTTCACATTCAACTCAGAAACTTCATTGCCACTATCAGTAACTTTCGACAACATCCACTTCCCATTTTCTTTATATACAGAAGCGTCTCTACCTTTTACTATATATACGTTTGGAACACCTGTTTTTAGTAAAATCATGACCACTTTTGGCGTACTATCCACCAATTGATAACCATTTTTTATAGGTTGTGCGTATAAAACAGTTTTCGAAATATTGGTCGTTGCCGCCGGTTCTACAACTTCTTCTACAACTTCTTCTACCTCAACTTCTTCTTCTACTTCTTCTACTTCCTCAATTGGTGTTTCTACAACCGTTTTTGATACTGGCTTGTAGCTATAATTTTTAGCTTCAATATCTGCAAAAGCTCTGCGCAATGCTTGATTGTATCCTTTTTCGTAGGCTTTTATTTTTGATCGACCTACGCCCGTTTCAAAAAATATTTGATTGGAACAATCGCGCAATATAATGGACATTTTTATAGTTAAAAGACCTGATTGATTGTTAATATCTGCATACAATCCTAAACAACGATCATCTGCCAAATCTTTTGGAAATGGTTGATTGTCATAGACTACTTCAAAACCTTCTTTCTTAAACAAATGACGCACCAAAGTATTTACACGATACTTATCATGTTTATTTAAAAAACCAAATTCATAAGGAACTACCACATATTTATAACTATCAAAATCTTGTGAAAAGCAAGAAACTGTAATGAAAAGAAAAACTACACTCGCTAAAAAACGTTTCATATACTTATATTTTATGTATTAGGGTTCCAAATTAAGAATTTTATTGCAATTCACTACTTTTTCTCCATCGGAAAAATGTAATTAAATCCAAGTTGCACGGAAGCATATTGCGCTTTGGCAATGTTCTGATACTCAAAGAGATTGTCTGCCATGATATAAAAATTTAGGTTTCCAATATGTGACGACAAACCAACACCCACATTTGTTTTGGAAAAACCATCGGCGGTATACGTCACTTTTCCGCTTAAAAAGCTAAACAATCTTCTGTAATAAAAGGCGGTCACGGCAAATTGCGGCCTTCTCGACCTGCCAATAGCAAATAATTGTACGCCAACTTCATTCAAATAATCACCATCATCCGCAGTGCAATTACATTCTTTCAATACTTTTTTACCGTATTTATACGAAGCCGAACCGTTTAATTTCGGCGAGCGCCAAGATGTGTAGTTTTTTGTAATGGTATCTAACTCGAATAAATCTTCAAAATTATCGGTAATCTCTTGCCAATATTCGTCCGCGGTTTGCCCAGATCCATTGTTGGGAAATAAAGGATTTACACCTTCAAACGTGTATTCGCCT
The DNA here is from genome assembly GCA_964351775.1 of uncultured Kordia sp. Classification (GTDB taxonomy): domain Bacteria; phylum Bacteroidota; class Bacteroidia; order Flavobacteriales; family Flavobacteriaceae; genus Kordia. The sequence continues at coordinate 12,386 of CAYGPQ010000087.1, forward strand.
TTCAACGTATAGGTTTCTACATCTTTGGAATGATGAATAAATCCGATGTCTTGAATACTTCCCGTTACGGTCCATTGTTCTTTTGGATGATAGGTAAAACCAACATCGACACCTAAACCTAAGTTTCCACCAAAAAGTACACGGTTCCGCAATTCTTTGATGGCTTTTCCGTTCCAATCATTTTGTCCGTCATTGTCTAAATCAATCAAAGAAGCATAACCCGAAGTTTGCAATTCTAAATTCAAGTCAAATGTATGATTGTAAAAATTATCTGTGCCTTCTGTCGTGACAAATCGTCCACTATTATTGGTTGATTTAAAATTGAGCAAACTCGAATATATTTTTCCACGCACACCATACGTCCATTTTTTATTCACTTTGGTGGTTAAACCGACATGCAGTACCGAAATCAATTCGCCTTTTGCGTTGAGATCACCTAAATCGAATTCGCGTCCAATATTATCCCGATTTCCTTCGTAAGCAAGAATCGCATAATCTCTCGGATAGTAAAAATGTACATCCAATTCTTGATACAATCCAAAAGACAAATATTTATTGGGTTCGTACGAGTTTCCAAAGGCAAATCCACCACTTAAAATTTCAAGTTGTTGATTGATAGTGAAGTAATCATTTCTATCTAAATTATAGACAACGCGACGTAGTTTTTCGTTAAAATCAATTCCGTTATCGGCAAACAAATCATACGCAGAAACACCCGAAGCGCCAGCACTTGCATGAATATGTGATAGTAACGGAATTCCAATATGCCATTTGTAATTGACTTCTGTACCCGGATTTAGTAACAACGATTGTGGAATGTCCGTATAATTATACAGCAATTGCTTGTTCTGTGCTGATACAAAACAAGAAAGCAGTAAGAATAGGATACAGCATTTTTTCACAGGATCTATAATTAATTATCTTCGGTATCTATTTGAAAAAATAAGGTCGCTTTGGAGCGCATTTTTATGTTCCCCGGACTGTTTTGATTGAGTGGAATTCCCGTAGTACTTGGAAACATACTCAGAATCAATTCGAGTCGTACCGTATTTTTTAATTGTTCCAACAAAGCATCTTCAAAAACTTCGGTGTGTGTCGTAATTTCTTCGTTATTTCCGTTTGGTGTCACATCAATTGCAAACGCGTAGGTGATTTGATCGTTTTCATCAAACATGATAATATCTGACCTAAAACTTCGATCAATTGAATTGGTAATTTCAAAAAAGAACTCGACTTTGATTAAGTTATCCCGAAGAAATTCATCATTAAAAACGTCCAATTCTAAATCGTCTCCAACAGTGACAATGGCAGTTCCTGTGGGTTCTTCAAATTCAGACGCAGGAAAGTCAAAAAAGATTAAACTCGATTCTAATACAGGAGAAATTGAGAGATCATCAACCTGATCAAAATCTACATCTTTCACACAAGAAGTGATTGCAAGCAATAACAGTATTGAAAAGATTCGTTTTAACATTGAAAGTTTTATTTTATTTGAATTGCTATGTATGCGAAAAGCACATATTTTCCCTTCTTTTATAACAACTACCCTATTGAAAAAACGACACTTTTAAAGTTTTATTTCAGTATTTCTTCTATTTCAGCTAAGTGATGTACAATTGGGCAGAGTGAATGCGAGTGTTTTTTGTCAAAATCGACATGAATTACGTGCATGTTTAGCGCATGCGCACCTTGAATATCTGCTTCAAAACTATCGCCAATCATGACAGCATATTCAGGAGCTACATTTGCCAATTGTAATGCGTGATTGAATATTTTTGGATTTGGTTTTTTAACAGCTACACTTTCAGAATCTACAATGTGTTCAAAATAATCATAAATACCAGAAGCCTTTATTTTTCTGCGTTGCACATCGCGAAAACCATTGGTAATAATATGAAGTTTGTATTTTTTCTGTAAATTTTCGAGCAATTCTTCCGTGTATTCAAAAAGATGATTGTAGCTTGATAAATGCGCAATATATTGTTCCGATAAGTGATTGATTAATTCATCCGAAGCATCGAAATCGAGTGCTTCAAACGCTTTTGCTAATCGTTGGTAACGCAATTCCGTTTTAGATATTTTATCTTCTCGAAAGAGTCGCCAATATTGTAAATTAATCGGTACATAAATTTCAAGAAAACGATCAAAATCAACAGCAACATTACTTTCAGCTAGTATTTTTTTGAAGGTTAAGGCTGAATTTTTTTCAAAATCCCAAAGTGTATGATCTAAATCAAAGAAAATATCGGTGATGTTACGCATTGCTATATACTTTTAATAGATTGATATACAATTCTTTCCATTCTAAATTACGTTCAGAAAGTACTACATTGTGAAATATAGGTATAAAAGTACCATTTACTTCTTGCACATGCGACACCATTTTCATGATTTCATTGGTGAAAATTTCAGCATCGGGATTGCTGCCATATTCCATACAAAATGGATGTACTTTTAAAGGTGTTTGAATTTCCATGCCGATGTCATAAAAGTAAAACGGACTGCACGTTCCAGCACGAAATCCGTTTGTATTGCGATAGCCCATAGAATAATCTTCTGAAATCTCTAAATCGATTAGATTTCTATAAAATTGTGGCATATTCAACTTATTAAAATGTTGACGGGCGCCATCCACAGGTTTGTTGATCGTAGTATTGAGTCGCTTCTTCTCTATTTTTAGTTTTTCAACATTTGTAAATGATTCATAGGAAGCCAACAATCCGACTTTGCTGTAATCAGAAACGTTTTTCATCAAGCGAATGAACACATTTTTATAAATAGAAATATTGTGATCGAAGGTTCCATAATCGCCCAACTGAAAGAAATAATAGGCGTTGGTTTTGTATTTTTTGTGCAACGCTATAAACGTTTCAAAATTGTCATAAGGATCTTCTCTCATGCTTACTAATACCGCAAAACGGTCTATAAAACGTGAAAATTTAAACTGAACAATATCTGTTACAAATCCGCCAAGTGTTCTGATAATGCCACGTTTTTTATACGCATACGCCACCGGAACATTGATGACAGGCTGATATGAAAAATGACGCGCTTCGGGAACAACCGTTGGAAAAATTTTCAGGAAAATTTTTAGGAATTTCTGACACCAGATATCTACCACGGGAATGGATAGAAAATTATTTTTAAAACCTAAACTTTCGGCAGCTGTGTAGCGTCCGTGTGCATCTTTTACATACGGTAAGTATTCTTCATATCTACTCAAGAGATAAAAACTAGCCGCAAAAATATCAAATGGAATTGTGCTTTTTTCGGCAGTGGGAAAGAAACAAGGCGTTTCATCCCATTGTTGAATGGAAATATCAACTTCTCCAATTCCTTGCACAAATAATAAGTCCTGACTGCGTACAAAAAATTCGTCGCCAAGCGGTTGTTTTGCGTATGACATTTTCACTTCATTATGCGCAATAAAGGTTTCTATTTTCGTTGTAAAATCGACAGGAATCCCTAATATTCGCGTAATTAAGTGTTTGAATGTATACCGTAATCTTGGTGTAATTTTTTGTGTGTATACTAACAGCATCTAGAACTCATTTAAACTTTTTTAATTTGCTAAAAAATTGCTGTTTTCATTTCTGTATTCGTCTTTTTATCATTCCGTAACGCTGCTATGCAATTCAAAAAAGTCGTCATCAGAATTGAAAACTTCTAATTTTCGCTTAAATCCTAAAAATTCAAACGAGTTCTTAGAGTAAGTTTTCATCAGCGAAACTAAAATACTCTTTTTCTGTGATAATTAAATGATCTAATACTTTTATATCTATATTTTGGGCACCTAAACTCAATTTCTTGGTAATTGCTTTGTCTGCCGCACTTGCTTTTAAAGTTCCCGAAGGATGATTGTGCGCTAAAATAATAGCAACAGCACCAACTTCTAATGCCGTTTTTAGTACCAAACGAATATCAACCAAAGTTCCCGTAATACCACCTTTACTCAAGCGTAATTTTTTAAGTACTTTATTGGAATTATTTAGGTAAATGATCCAAAATTCTTCGTGTGGCAATTCGCCAATAATAGGTTGCATAATTTCGAACACCATTTTGCTCGACGTGATTTTTTTGAGTTCTACTTTGGTTTCTATTTGTCTGCGCTTGCCCAATTCTAAAGCGGCAATAATGGTGATGGCTTTGACAAGTCCGACTCCTTTAAATTTTTTGAGTTGATCTTTAGACAGCTTTGCGAGTTCGTTCAAATTGCCGTCAACAGAAGCTAAAATTCGCTTGGAAAGTGAAACGGCACTTTCGTCTTTATTTCCCAATCGGATGAGAATTGCTAATAATTCAGCATCACTCAAGGCTGTTTTTCCTTTGTCTGCTAATTTTTCACGCGGTCGATCGTCTTTTGACCAATATTTGATCGATTGTAAATGATTGTCTTCCATTTTTATTCTTGCTTTTTCTAAAATTACTAGTTTTTCGCCAAGAAAGTCGTTATGAATTAATAAGCGTCGAAAAAAATGTATAAGCGTTATTTTTTTGCAATTATTTTCACATTTAACACGATTACTGTACCTTTATTTCTGATTCAATCAATCAAAAAAATACACACCTATGAAATCACTTTTTGACACTGAAACGCATACTGAAATTCTGAGCCGAATAGAAAATTTAACCGCAACGGCAACTCCTTCTTGGGGAAAAATGTCTGTTGGACAAATGTGTACACATTGTCAAATGCCATTGGAAATTGCACTCGAAAAACGAACCTTAAGCGGAAAAAAACCAGGTTTTATGAAGCGTTTGGTATTTAAACTATATAAACCTTTAATGTATAATGACAAACCGTGGAGTAAAAATTTACCAACCGTGCGCGATTTTGTAGTAACAGAAGCTAAAGACCTAGAAGCTGAAAAAGCGAAATTAGTCGAAATCATTGCTGCTTTTCATCAAGAGAAAGACAAACAAGAATGGCCTGCGCATCCAATGTTTGGAACGTTTACACCAGAACAATGGGGAAAAATGCAGTACAAACATTTAGATCATCATTTGACACAGTTTGATGTTTAGTATGAACCATCTGCCAAAACATAATCAATAAACTGATTTTCAATATATTGAGATTGCGATTCAATAATTTCCATTAAAGAAATAATTAATATCGTTATTAACTTATATGCTGTGTAAATTCCGCAAAATCTAATCCTCCATAATTGCCTGAACTCATTAGCAATAAAGCGGTATTGTCTAGTGATTGACTGAATAAATAGTCTTTAAATGCTGCCGGATCGGTGTAAATAATCAAATCATCACGTTCAAAAGCAGCTGCAATTTGTGCTTCCGAAACTTCCTCCAATTGCTTGATTTGAACCGCATGCGGCGAATAGAAAACGACCGCTTTGTCCGCTGCGTCTAACGCGCCTTTGTATTCTTTTAAAAATTCGGCATTTAAACTACTATAGGTATGCAATTCCAAACACGCCAAAACGGTTCGGTCTGCATATTGTTCTTTTACGGCATTTGTAGTGGCTTTTACTTTGCTTGGCGAATGTGCAAAGTCTTTATACACTACAGTGGAATTGTGTTCGGCAATTTTTTCCAAACGTTTGCTCGCGCCTTTAAATGTCGAAATTGCTTCATAGAAATCTTCTTCATCCACACCAATATGTTGACAAATCCATTTCGCTCCTGCCAGATTGTTTAAGTTGTGTTTCCCGAAGATTTCAATCGGCATATAGCCATCAGGCGTTTCGAGTAAAGTTTCGCCGTTTTCAATGGTATAATTTGGTGTTTTGTAGCTTAATTTACGAATCGGATTTTGAGAAGTTTCCACCACCCGAACCACCTCAGCATCTTCTTCATTGTAATTAATGCTTCCACCTTTTGTGATGGAATCTACAAAGATTTGAAACTGCTCCACATAGTTTTCATAGGTTGGAAATACGTTGATATGATCCCACGCAATGCCGCTCAATAAAGCAATATTTGGTTTGTATAAGTGAAATTTTGGACGACGATCAATCGGCGATGATAAATATTCGTCACCTTCCAACACGATAAAATCGTTTTCTTCTGTGAGATGTACCATCGTGTCAAAACCATCTAATTGTGCGCCTACCATATAATCAACCGCAATATCGTGATAGTTTAATAC
>CAYGPQ010000088.1:0-18299 GCA_964351775.1 uncultured Kordia sp.
ATAATATCCATAAAAAGAAGGGATCGTTGCTAATACAAACGAAAACAAAAACGTTTTCAAAAAAGCATACGTGACATGGAATGGAATAAATTCGATCTGTAATCCTTGAATAAAATCAGCACTTGTGGAAAAACCTCCATAAATAGACGCTAACCAACCTCCAAAAATTCCTAAAAACATGGCAATCGTAATCACAAAAGGATATAAAGAGAGCGCTACAATTTTTGGGAAAACTAAATAGTTGAGTGAGTTTACCCCCATCACTTCTAAAGCGTCAATTTGCTCTGTAACACGCATGGTTCCGATACTTGAGGTAATAAATGAGCCTACTTTTCCTGCCATAATGATAGAAATAAACGTTGGCGCAAATTCTAAAATGACGGATTGTCGTGTAGCAAAACCAACTAAGTACTTTGGAATTAACGGATTATTGATGTTTAGGGCAGTTTGTATCGCAACAACACCACCGACAAAAAAGGAAATGAAACATACAATTCCGAGTGAACCAATGATTAAATCATCGATCTCTTTAAAAATAAGATTTCTTAGCATGGACCATTTTGTCATTTTGCTAAATACGCTTTTCAACATCAAAAAATAGCGTCCTATATTTTCTAGGTAAATCATGGGCTAAAAATACATTATTCGCGGAAGCTAATAAAATAATTTATGTATTTAATGTTTAGTTAAATGCTATTTGGTTAAAAACGATTATTTTTGACTGAATTTTTAGATCAAGTATGATCTTTTCTCACATCAAATAAGAAAGCCTCGTCATGAAAAAAGTTATCTTTTTTAGCTTCCTGTCTTTGCTCTTTATACAATGTATATCTGTAAAACAGAAAGTAAAATCAACGCCTAAAGCGACTAGTACAACTTCAAAAACGATTACAAAACCAACATTAATTATTGGTATTGTAGTAGATCAAATGCGCTACGATTATTTAACACAATTTGAAGACAAGTATAGCGAAGGAGGGTTTAAACGTTTGATGAATGAAGGCTTCAACTGCAAAAATAATCACTACAACTATATTCCAACATATACAGGTCCCGGACACGCATCTGTGTATACAGGGACAACGCCAGACAATCATGGAATTATAGCAAATGATTGGTATGATAAAAATATTAAAAAAGAAGTATACTGCACTTCAGATGAGAATTATACGTCGGTTGGTGTAGCAGGAAAATGGGAAGGCAAAATGTCGCCACACCGAATGCAAACAACTACCGTAACGGATCAATTGCGTTTGGCAACACAGCAGCGAGGAAAAGTAATTGGAATTGCCATCAAAGATAGAGGCGCAATTTTACCAGCAGGTCATGCCGCAAATGGTGCGTATTGGTTTTATGGAAAAGACAAAGGAAACTGGATTACAAGTACGTATTACCGAAATACATTGCCAACTTGGGTAGAAGCGTTTAATGCCGCGGACGAAGCCGAAAAATACCTAAAAACTTGGAATACATTATATGATATCAATACCTATACCGAAAGTGGTGCGGATGCAAGCGCTTTTGAAGGAACATTTATGGGAAAAACCAATGCTGTTTTTCCGTATGATTTAGCGGCATTGAAAGATCAAAATGGCGGATTTGATATTTTAAAAGGAACAGCCTATGGAAATAGTTTAACCACTGATTTTGTCATTGCTGCCATCAACGGAGAGCAATTAGGACAGGATAATGATACTGATTTCTTAGCGGTTAGTTATTCAAGCACAGATTATGTTGGGCATAAATTTGGCGTTAATTCCAAAGAAATTCAAGATACATATCTTCGTTTAGATAAAGATATAGAACGTTTGTTTGCGGTATTAGATCAACAAGTTGGAAAAGGAAATTACACCATTTTCTTAACAGCAGATCACGCGGCTGTACATGTACCATCGTATTTGCAAAGCATGAAGATTCCAGCGGGTTATTTTGATAACAACGCATTGAAAACTCACTTAGTTGATTTTTTAAATACCACTTACGGAAGTGAACAATTGATAGAATATATTTCTAATGGACAAATCTTTTTGAATCATGCAGAAATAAAAAAACTGAACCTTTCCACAGCCGCAATAGAAAATGCTTTACAGCGTGAATTATTAGCATACAAGCAAATTACAAAAGTGTATACGCGTACGGCTTTAATGAATAGTGAATTTACGACTGGAATTGCGGCGGCTTTGCAAAAAGGCTTTAATCAAAAACGTTCGGGAGATGTTTGTTTCGTATTAGATATTGCGACGATTTCATACTCACGAACAGGTTCCACACATGGTTCTGGATTTAATTATGATACACATGTTCCGTTATTGTTCTATGGAAATGGAATTCAACAAGGAGCAACTTTTAAACGCACTGTAATTACGGATATTGCACCAACAATAGCGGCGTTATTACAAATTTCGTTTCCAAATGCTAGTACAGGAAGTCCAATAGAAAGTGCATTAAAAAATTAACTTTCATCAATATCATTCAACTTTAAAAAGTCGAGCACTTTTCTGCGATTTCTAATAGAAATTAAAATTTCGGTATCGTTAGACATGATAATAACTCCACCTCGGGTATACTTTTTTATATGTTTTAGATTGACTAAATACGAGCGATGAACTCTATGGAAATCATCATTTTCAATAATGTCTTCAATCTTTTTTAAGTTTTTTGAGCTTAGCAGACTTTTTCCCAATGTATTGTAAATATGGGTGTAATTTCCATCTGCTTCACAATAAATAACATCTGAAAATTTGATCGTAATATATTCGTCTTTCTCAAAAATAGTAATGTAATTATTTTTAGATTCGAGTTGATGTTTAAAGGCTAGATATTTTCGCATGTCAAAAGCAGAACGCTTTAATTGATACATGTCCAGCACTTTTTTAATTTCTTTTTCTTGAATAGGTTTCGTAAGGTAATAAAATGCAAAATAATCCATTGCACGCTCCTTATAATCTACAAAGCCTGTGGTGAAAATCACTTCAAAAGTCATGTTTTTTTTCAAGCGATCTAATACGTCAAAACCACTTCCGTCATCCAATTGAATATCCAAAAAGACAATATCGGGCGCATTTGAGGTAATTATCGCCACTGCATCGTCAATAGTAGAAGCTGTGGCAAGTATTTGGATGTTAGCATGATTTTTTGATAGAATAGAGGTAAGATATTCTAAAGAAGATTTTTCATCTTCAATGATAATTGCGTTAATCATGAATGTGTTTTTTACTTGATACGGGGTTTTTTTGAAGGGTAATAGCATCAGCAAAATACGGTTAATTTATGAAAGATCGTAATTTTTTATAAAAAATAAGAGATACTACTCGCTATTTTTCTTACGATTTCCATAAGAAGAACTGTTTGAGTTTGCTCAGCATTTGCGTTCGTCGATATGTACGAATAAAATGTGCTTGTTCCGGAGTCACCATTTTTGGTGTGTTTGCTTTTTTGGCAGCCAAGAAGCCTTTTATATAATCTAAAAACAGACGGATACTTTTCTTTTTGAGCGCAATTTTAAAGGAAGAAATCATAGAAATCCAAAATCCGTAGCCCAATTTATAAAAAACAGCACCATGATTGCGATGTACTTTTTGTTGGTAAGCGTTTCCAGTAGGCTTTAAATGTTTTACGTGTAATGTTTGGTCAACATATACTTTCCAGTTATAAAAACGCGCTAAAAGTACATCAGCCGTGTCCCAACCAAGCGACTTTTGCAATCCACCAATCTGTTCAAAACAAGCTTTTCGATAGGCTTTAAAAGGGCCACGTACATGATTTTTATCGGCAATAGTTTCATAAGTCCATTCGCCATTTTTTTCAATGTATGCCAAACCGCCCGCAATACCAATGCTGGCATCGTTTTTAAAATGGGCACAAATGGTTTCAAAATAGTTTTCTGGCACTATAAGATCTGCATCCAACTTTACAATAATGTCAAAATCTTCATCCAAAGTTTCAAAACCTTTGTAAAACGCATTGATAACTTTACTTCCTGGTAAATGTTCATCATATGAATGGGTGTTCACTTTTGTGATGAAATCATACTCATTTGCAAAATTATCTATAATAGTTTCGGTTGCATCTGTAGAATGATCATTCACCACCACCACTTTTTTTGGCAGCAAGGTTTGTTGCACAATAGAAGTAAGCGTTAATTGAATAAACGCCGCTTCATTATGCGCAGGAATGACAATGTAATAATTCATATATATGCTTTGCGTTCAGCGTAGACAGCGAAATGAACGGCTTTGTAAAGACAAATATAGCTAAAAGAGTTGGTAGATGGTTTGCTTTTTGGATGATTAGACTTTAGGACGATTGGATTTTTAGACATGTTGGATTGGTAATTTGAAAATGTGTCAATTTGGTAATGTGTTCATTTGAAGATTTGTTAATTTGAAAATACCATAGACAAACTATAAAAGTTTTAATTTCAACATACCAACATACCAACATACCAACATACCAACATACCAACAACGAATAATTTTCAATCTTTTCATCATTTCAATCAACAATACAGACATTTATGTAAATTTGTGAGAATTAGAATGTATTCGATTGGAAAAACATCAAAAAGAAGTATCGTCACAAGCACTGAAATTTAGTATCATCAATTATATTGGTGCGGCTATCGGAATTGTGTCTACACTTTTCATTTATCCGAATGATAAAGAATTTTTAGGCATCATGCGCTATATCTTTGATGGTTCGCAGATTTTGATGGCGTTTTTTGTATTTGGAACTTCGCAATCTTTGGTGAATTACTTTCCGCGTTTCAAAGATTCAGCAGAAAAACGAAACATCTTTTTTTCTACGACCTTATTGATTGTTATTTTCAACAGCATTTTATTTTCCATCATCTTTTTATTATTGGCAAATTCACTATCAAGCATATTACCCGATTTTCATGCGTTTGATTATATCGGGTATTCCATTATTGTGGGTTTTGCTTTCGCGATGATGGATGTGAGCAAACGACAAGCATCCAATTATAAAAGAATAGCGATTCCAACGGTGTTGGAACGTTTCTCCATTAAACTATTTTTCCCTATTATCTTTTTACTTTTATTAGGTGGAATGATCACGGTAGAAACGGGCAAAATCATCTATACGATTTGCTTTGTGATTCTCTTTATAATCGCACTACTCTATGTGAAAAAGGTAGCGAAGATTCAATTTAATGGGAACTATAAAAAAATATTTGATCGGCCATTTCGGAAAGAATATATAAAATATAGCATGTTTGCATTCTTCAGTATTTTAGGTTCGTTGTTAGCCTTTAAGATTGATGGAATCATGGTGCCAAATTTAATAGAAAGCACCAATGCAATGACAGCCAATGGAACCTACAGTATTGGTGTGGTTTTGGCGGCAACCTTGGCAATTCCTGCCATTGGCTTGTATACCATTTACAGTCCGATCATCACAAATTATATCGCAAAAGATGATATTGCTTCACTCGGAAAAAAGTACAAAGAAGTCTCGATGTTATTATTTGCCGTGGGCGGATTTTTACTGAGTTGTATCTTTTTAGGCGTGGATGATTTGTTTTCTATTTTGCCAACAAGTGAAAATTTAATAGATACCATTCCGATCATTTTAATTTTGAGTTTTAATGTCGTAATTGACATGAGCACAGGATTCAATTCGCACATTTTACTCTATTCAAAATACTATCGATTCAACATGGTTGCCATCGCGATTTTGGTGGTATTGAATGTTTCACTGAATATTTATTTTATCAAATATCTCCATTGGGGAATTGAAGGCGCAGCGTATGCAACGTTAATTTCAATGAGCTTGTACAACAGCGTGAAGTTGATTTTCATCTATTCAAAATATGGAATTCAACCGTTTACAAAAAAGCATTTGCTACTATTGCTCGCGTTTATAGGAAGTGTGAGTTTGCTGCATCATATTCCAACGACAACTTCTGTGATATTAAATATTATTTTAAAAGTCGGAGTCTGTATGCTATTTAATGGTTTTGTGATTTATAAACTTCGGATGATTCCAATACTAAACGATTGGATTGCCAAGAAAATAAGCGTGAAGTAGCGCTTCGCTTTTTTAAACTATTTTTCATTCTTAAGAACCGTAATCGGTGCTTTTTCAACGCCTGCATAAAATACAATAATCTCCACAGGTTCATTGCTATCGTTTCTTCCATAATGCCATGTGTTGACCAATTCTACAATGGGTTCGCCCGCTTTTAGATATAAGGTATCGTTGGTTTCACTAATGACCGTGAGTTCACCTTTTGTTAAAACGCCTGCATTTATTACTGGATGTTTGTGTCGCTTTAAGGCGGTTTTTGGAGGAATTATAATTTTTAAAATCGTGATTTCAGGAGTGCCTTCTGGATAGTTTGGAAGCGAATTTCCATTCCAACTTGTAGTTGTTTTGACTAACGTAGTTACCTCTATTTCGTTGCTATTATTTGAGTTGCAAGCAATGAGCAGTATCGCGATGAGCAAACCTAAAGTCAGTAATTTTTTCATATTCATTCAGTATAGTATCGAAATAACTTACGCTTTAGAATCAAGCGCATCACTTTTTTCTAAGAGTTCTACTTGTCTTTCTAAAAGTTCATTCATGCGATTTAGTAATTCTATTTCTTTTGGTGTCGAAACCGTTTTGTTTTTAGGGTCTTGTGCTTTATTTCGAATGGAATTCATAAATTTTACCACGATAAAAACGGTAAAACCGATAATCAAAAAATCTACAAATACTTCAAACAGTTTACCATAAGCGATGGCAATTTCTTGAGGTTTGGCAATACCATTTTCGATGACAGCTTCTCTCAAAATGATTTTCTTATTGGACCAATTGGTTCCATCCGTTAAGAGTGAAAGTGGCGGCACAAAGACTTCTTTCACTAAAACATCAATTACTTTATTAAATGACGCACCAATGATGACTCCAACGGCGATATCAATCATATTCCCTTTAACGGCAAATTCTTTAAATTCTTTGAAGAGGTGAAGTTTCATTTTTTTAAATTCTGTTTAGCAGGTAAATTAAATAAAAAATAATGATTAAATTTTTTAAAATGTACAATCATTCATTTTTCTACAATTAAAAACTGATGTCCTGTTTAGTTACTTTTAATTTCCTGTATGGTTTTGAAAATTTAGATCAAGCATTACATTTGTAAAATTATCTTACTTTGGGTTAAAATAGTTCGAAGAGACGGACAACATCTTCATTTTACTTGGGCTATATACATCTTGTATCTAATCAGAGTTAGTACTAATGTGTATTTTTTGGATTAAAATTGATATCTAAAACCAATTACGTAAGTACCATTACTAGCATTAAAACCAACTTGGATTTGGTTTTTTTCGTATGGTTTTGTAAAGATGTAAGTACTACCAATACCAACTGTAGCACCTGCTAAAACATCCCAAATGTCATGCCATCCATCAGGTCCTTCCATTCGGCTAACACCAACTATAGTAGCCAATACATAAGCCCATTTACCATATTTCCATCCATAACGACGTTGGATAAAAGAAGCACCTGAAAAAGCAGAAGTAGTATGCCCAGAAGGAAAAGCATCAAAAAGATTGCGACCTTCAGGGCGTTCTTTATGGACTATTTTTTTTAGCGAATGCGTAATTATAAAACCAGTTCCGTAAGACAATGCAAACTGTTTTGTGCCTTGCCAATCTTTTTTAATTATAGTAGTTATTCCTGCAGCTAAAGGCAACGTGATTTGTAAAAAATCTCCAGTATCTTCTAAAACATATTCCCATTTTTCGTGTGTACTAATATTGTTAGGATCAGCGGTTTGCGCAAAAGAAGTTTGAAAAAAAATGAGAATAGAGAGTAAAGAGAAAAGTAAATGTGTTTTCATTAACAGTAAATTAGTTCTAGTTAGTAACACAGAATTTAGTGATTTAGTATTCCTGTTTTTTATTCGATTAGGATTCAATTTTCAGCTTGTGGGTAATGTATATATAACAGGAATTTCTGCTATTTCCTTTATAACTAAACTTATTTTAGTACGATGCGTTCAGTTTCAGATAAAGCTATAAGAATTTTAACTAAAATCAAAATCATCTAAAAGAATTTTTAATCTTTTCAATCACAGTATGGATAATAAGTATCGGAATTTATTTAGGACAGGATTGATTATAAACTAAGAAAGAGTTTATTTCTGAATAACTTCAATCGAGGTTTTAATTCCTTTGATAAGAGATGAACTAAATCCTTGATGTTCCATTTCGTTGAGTCCAGCAATGGTGCAACCTTTTGGTGTCGTTACTTTATCAATTTCTGCTTCCGGATGATTTCCGTTTTGAAGTAATAATTCACTCGCACCTTTGACGGTTTGCGAAGCAATTTTTGTAGCAGTTTTGGCATCAAATCCAATTTCTATTCCACCTTGAATCATTGCTCTGATGAAACGAAGTGCGAAAGCAATTCCGCACGCACCTAACACCGTTGCGGCGTCCATCAAACTTTCGTCAATTTCAATGGTTTCCCCAAGTGCATTAAAGATAAATTTGGTTTTTTCAATATTTTCCGCGGAAGCATTTTTAGTTGCCAAACACGTCATCGATTCACCAATAGCTGCAGCCGTATTTGGCATGGCACGAACAATTTGAATGTTTGGAGCTAAGGACGTTGTAAATTGTTCAATAGAAAAATCGCTAATCACAGAAATGATCAAATGATCGGGTGTAATGTGTGGAGCGAGTTGTTTTAAAACGGCTTCAATACGATACGGTTTTAGCGCAAAAATTAAGATTTTAGCTTCTTTTACGGCCAATAGATTGTCTGAAGTTGTCTGAACATTTTTAGCTTTTAAATCGGCTAAAAGTTCCACTTTTGTGCGGGTAACGTAAATCTGCTCAGGATTGTAATTTTGTTTCAATAATCCTAATGCAATCGATTTTCCTAAATTTCCACCCCCAATAATGGCAATTGTATCTTGATTCATGTTTAATATTTATACACAATGGCATTGATGTTCATACCAGCGCCAACGCTTGCAAACATAATAATGTCTCCTTTTTGAATTTCTTGATGTTCAACTTTTCCTTTGATAACCATATCAAATAAGGTAGGAATGGTAGCTACAGAGCTATTTCCTAAATTGTGAATTGTCATTGGCATGACTCCTTCTGGAACTTCTTTATCGTATAATTTATAAAAACGTTCTACGATGGCTTCATCCATTTTTTCATTAGCTTGATGAATGAATATTTTCTTTAAATCATCAATAGCAACACCACTTTTGTCCAAACATTCTTTCATTGCCATTGGCACGTGTGTCAATGCAAATTCATATATTTTACGGCCGTACATTTTAATGTAGCGTGTATCTTCAGGTAACGAAGGATTGTATGATTTTCCAAAGAATAAAAAATGAGCCTCATCATACGAATAGGTGGCGGTTTCGTGGGCAATAATTCCACTATCAGTATCTGTAATTTCAATCACTGTTGCGCCTGCACCATCTGAATAAATCATGGAATCTCGGTCGTGTTTATCAATGACTCTAGAGAGTGTTTCAGAACCAATGATTAAACATTTCTTTGCCATACCAGCTTTGATAAATGCGTATCCTTGGATCATTCCTTCTACCCAACCTGGACAACCAAAAACAACATCATACGCTACACATTTTGGATTTTTGATTCGTAAGCTATGCTTTACTCTACTGGCTAAACTCGGCACGGCATCACTTTGAATTTCTCCTTTTTTTACATCACCAAAATTTTGTGCAAAGATGATATAGTCCAATTCTTCTGGATCAATATTGGCATCTGCAATGGCTTTTTGAGCTGCAAAAAAACCTAAGTCTGATGAACTGTGATGAGCTTCCGCATACCTGCGTTCGTCAATTCCAGTAATGGATTGGAATTTTTTTATAATTATATTCGTATCATGTTTAATGGGACTACCATCAGCATTTAAGAATTCATGTAGATGAAAATCTTCATTTGTTTCAACACCAGAGGGAATATAGCATCCTGTCCCAGTTATTTTGACATTCATACCAATATCAGTTTTTAAGATTTAAGACAACTAAATTAATCATTATATAGGTTGCTTATTTCAGTTGCGAAGCGGAAATTATAATTTTTGCGGATAATGCACTCAAATGTTAAGGTTTTGAATAATTATCAAAATAAAGCCTTAAAAAATGATAATTCTTCAATGAAAAATAGGGAAGAAATAAAAAAAGGAGCATTCTTTTGAATACTCCTTAGTCGTTTTATGCTTCTGCGTAAGCTTCGATAGGCGCGCACGTACAAATTAAGTTTCGATCTCCATAGGCATCATCAACTCTTCTAACGGATGGCCAGAACTTGTTGTCTGAAACATACGGTAACGGAAAAGCTGCTTTTTGACGTGAATAGGGAAGTTTCCATTCGTCAGCGGTTAACATATCTAAGGTATGTGGTGCATTTTTTAAAACATTGTTAGTGTCGTCTGCATCCGCTTCTGAAATTTCTCCATAAATGGCTAATAGCGCATCACAGAAGGTGTTTAATTCTGTTAAACTTTCACTTTCTGTAGGCTCAATCATCACCGTTCCAGCAACAGGAAATGATACTGTTGGTGCATGAAAACCATAGTCCATCAAACGTTTTGCAATATCGGTTACTTCAATACCATGTTGTTTGAAAGGTCTGCAATCAATAATCATTTCATGCGCACATCTTCCACGTTCATTGGTATATAAAACATCGAATTTACCTTCCAATCTTGCTTTGATATAGTTTGCATTTAAGATGGCAAATTCTGTAGCTTCTGTTAAACCTTTAGAACCTAACATGGTAATGTATCCATAAGAGATTAAACAGACCAATGCGCTTCCCCAAGGTGCCGAAGAAATCGCGGTAATGGCTTTTTCTCCACCAGTTTTTATGACTGGATTACTCGGTAAAAACGGAACTAAATGTGCAGCAACACAAATTGGTCCAACACCTGGGCCACCACCACCATGTGGAATGGCAAATGTTTTGTGCAAGTTTAAGTGACAAACATCTGCGCCAATCGTAGCCGGATTTGTTAATCCAACTTGTGCATTCATATTTGCGCCATCCATGTATACTTGTCCACCATTATCGTGGATGATTTGTGTAATTTCTTTAATCGTAGCTTCAAAAACTCCATGCGTTGATGGATATGTGACCATTAATGCGGATAAATTATCTTTGTGTAATAATGCTTTTTCGCGTAAATCGTCTACATCAATATTTCCATCTGCTGTCGTTTTAGTAACCACCACTTTCATTCCTGCCATCACTGCGCTTGCAGGATTTGTTCCGTGTGCAGAGGAAGGAATTAAACAGATATTTCGGTGCGATTCGCCATTTGATTCATGAAAAGCTCTAATCACCATGAGTCCCGCAAATTCTCCTTGTGCGCCAGAGTTTGGTTGCAAAGAAGTCCCTGCAAATCCAGTAACTACATTGAGTTGATGTTCTAATTCTTTTAATAGAATTTGATAACCTTCTGCTTGTTCCACAGGTACAAAAGGATGAATATTGTTCCATTGTGGGGAACTTAGCGATAACATTTCTGCGGCAGCGTTTAACTTCATCGTACACGAACCTAACGCAATCATAGAATGATTTAAGGATAAATCTTTACGCTCTAATTTTTTGATATAACGCATCATTTCTGTTTCAGAATGATAGCTATTGAAAACAGCTTCTTCCATGAATGTAGTTTTTCTGACTACAGATGGTAATAATTTTGAAGCATTTGTGTGTTCAATTTCAATGGTTTCTTTTTCTGCAGCAGCGGCAAAAATAAATGCGATGTCATTTAGATCACGATCCGTCGTAGCTTCGTTGATAGAAATTCCGATCGTATCTTCATCAATGTATAAAAAGTTGACTTCGTTTTGCTCCGCGATTTCTCTAACAGTAGCTGCATTCGCTTTGATAACAATAGTATCAAAGAACGCTTTATTTGTTTGTTGAAAACCTAATTTTTCAAGTGTAGTTGCTAAGTCAACTGCTTTTGAATGTACTTTATTTGCAATGTATCGTAATCCGTTAGGACCATGATATACTGCGTACATTCCTGCCATAACCGCTAGTAATACTTGTGCTGTACAGATGTTTGAAGTTGCTTTATCTCTTTTGATATGCTGTTCGCGCGTTTGTAATGCCATACGCAATGCACGATTGCCGTCTGTATCTTTGGTAACACCAATAATACGTCCCGGAATGTGACGTTTGTATTCTTCTTTGGTTGCGAAAAATCCAGCATGTGGACCTCCATACCCTAATGGAATTCCGAAACGTTGTGTTGTTCCAACGACTACATCCACTCCAAAATTCCCTGGCGATTCTAACACAACTAAGCTTAAAATATCTGCGGCAACGGCTACTTTAATGTCGTTTGCATTTGCTTTTTCTGTGAAGGCACGGTAATCAAAAACTTGTCCGTGTTTCCCAGGATATTGTAACAAAGCACCAAAATATGCTGTTGAAAAATCAAATTCCTCATGATTTCCAACAACCAATTCAATTCCAAGTGGAGTTGCTCTAGTTTGTAATAAAGAAATTGTTTGTGGTAATACTTCATCAGAGACAAAGAATTTTACAACATCGTCCTTTTTTTGATCTCTTGATCGAACTGCGAATAACATTCCCATTGCTTCGGCTGCAGCGGTACTTTCATCCAATAAAGAAGCATTTGCCAATTCCATTCCAGCAAGTTCTGTGACTACGGTTTGGAAATTTAATAAAGCTTCTAATCTTCCTTGTGCAATTTCGGCTTGATAAGGCGTGTATGCTGTATACCAACCCGGATTTTCAAAAATATTACGTTGAATCACAGCTGGTGTTACAGGCTCGTGATAGCCTAAGCCGATATATGTTTTGAATATTTTATTATGACCTGCTAATTGTTGCATGTGTGATAAAAATTCGTTCTCGCTCAATCCTGCGGGAAGATTTAATGGCGATTGCAAACGAATTTCATCTGGAATAGTTTCGTCTATAAGTTGTTCTAGTGAATCAACTCCGATGGTTTGTAACATCTCAGGAACATCTTTAGCACGTGTTCCATTATGTCTTAATGAAAAAGAATCAGTTTTCATCGGCTATAATTTTTTCTTTTTTATAGTTGTGTTTATGGCATGCAAAAGTACAATTAAAAAATTAGATTTTGAGAACTTTACAACGTCCTGCACAAGGAAAGTTTTTAACGAAAAAGCGGGGTTATGAACAGTTTGGCTATTTTTGTATGATGAACGTTTTGAAAAAGCTTTTCAATTTTTATTTAGACAGCAGTATTCATATAGGATTGAGTGTGTATGCGCTCACCTATAGCACGCTGTTATTGTTTGCATTACCGTATGATGAAGCTGTGTTGTATTTTGTATTTTATGGTACCATTGTGACGTATAATTTTATAAAATATGGCAGTTCGGCAAGACACTATTTTTTTGTGACTTCAAAATATAAAAAAGGAATACAGTTATTTAGTATTTTGTGTTTTGTGTTGGCAGTGTTTTATGCGTATCAAATGCAAATTAAAACGCTATTGTTTGCCATTGGATTTAGTGTGTTATCTTCTTTATATATCATTCCATTTTTACCGAACAGAAAAAATTTCAGGACACTTCCGGGGTTTAAAATTTCAATTGTGGCTTTGTGTTGGTCAGGCGTTACAGTAGTATTACCCCTTGTAAATTCTGATGTGCCCATTGTTGAGTCGAAAGTTGTATTAATCGGTGTGCAACGCTTTTTGTTAGTGTTAATTTTGATGATTCCTTTTGAGATCAGTGATTTGTCGTATGATGCAGAAGGATTAGGAACGTTGCCACAACGCTTGGGAATTTCGCGAACGAAGCAACTTACTTTTATCTGGATTTTACTTTTTGTAGGATTGGATTATTTAATACGACAAGAAATGTCAACAGAATTTTTTAGTACACTCGGATTGGGTTTTGTATTGGCTTTCGCGATTTGGAAATCGGGCACAAAAAAATCGAAATACTTCACATCTTTTTGGGTGGAAAGCATTCCGATTGTATGGTTTTTGTTATTGCTACTTATACGCTAGTATTTGTTTATTTCTTCTTGCAGTTTGCGTTGCATTTCTTCTTTTTTGTCTTTTTCGATCGCTTCAATTTTTGATTCCTGTATAAGTTTAGTCAACTTATTATTTCCGCTTGAATAGGCTCTTGTAATGTGACACCAAGACAGTCTTACGTTTAGTTTTATCTTTTCCCAAAGTGTAGCTTCTCCATATTGCGACTTGTCACAAATATGTTTTGCTTCCTCACAGGAAATAAAAAATTTATTTTTTGTACTCATTTACTTAATTTTAATACCAATTCTGTTCGAGACATCCAGAAAGCGAGGTTCTCGCTCTGTGAATTATAACCCAAAGGTTAGACGCGGTTATGTT
Source organism: uncultured Kordia sp. (assembly GCA_964351775.1). Taxonomy (GTDB): domain Bacteria; phylum Bacteroidota; class Bacteroidia; order Flavobacteriales; family Flavobacteriaceae; genus Kordia. The sequence goes on from CAYGPQ010000088.1 coordinate 14,383, forward strand.
TAGTTCATTACAAATGGTTTCGGTGTCGTATCCTAAAATGGTTTTCATTTTAAAGATAGTTGCTTGTTTTTCAGGAAGTTTGTCTAGGCAATCTTCAATGGCAAGTCCCAATTCTTCATTCTGCATTTGGTCTTCTGCATTTCTATCATAACCGTCAGCAACGCGTTCTTCCAACCAATCTCCTTCAGATTCTACATCAGAATTGTAATTGATTCTAACTTCTGCTTGTCCTTTTTTAGAGTTTATTTTACGATAGTGGTCAATGATTTTACGTTTCAATATAGAGATGAGCCATGTACGTTCAGACGCTTCTCCTTTGAAGTTTGCCATTGATTTTAATCCTGCAAAAAAAGTCTCTTGGACCAAATCTTGCGCCGTCTCTCTGTCTTTTACCCTAACAATTGTATAATTGTAAAGATAATCTGCATAGAGCGAAATCCAAGTATTAGGATCTAGTTGATTGTTTGGCATTTGCGAGTTCATTATTTATTCAAAAATAAACGATAATTGTTGAAATAAAAAATTATTACTCAGTTAGAAAAAATGGTCAATCTTTCAAAGCCAAAAATTCTGCCCTTTGTTGGATGTGTTTGTTTCGTTCGAGTAGAAATTTGGTTAGGTATGATTTTAAAATAATGTAGTTAAAGAACGTTCCGAAAATACCATAAGGAACTTCATATTTGAAGATGTCAATCATTTCCGTAACACCATCCACTTCTTTAAAAATATGTTCGTGATGTAGACTTTTAAAAATACCTTGTGTCATTTCATCTACAAAGTATCTTGGCGACTCAAACACTGTAATGAGGCTTGTGTGCGTTAAATAAAAACCAAAATGTTTGGCACGCCAGGTGACCGTTTCTCCTAAATTTATTTTACCCGAAATCACGCCAGCAATGGCTTTTTCGCGTGTATTACTCGTGGAAGCTTCGTGTTCGGAAATGTCTCTGGTAAGATCAAAAACGAGCTGAATGGGTGCTTTAATATAGGTTGAAAGTTCTATTGTCGTCATTTTCAAATTGTCATATTTTCAAATTGTATAATTGTTACATTATGTTATGAATCCATTTTCAAATTGGCACATTTTCAAATTAGATTATTTTACATCGATACATTAACTCATCAATCTTTCAAGGTTTTTTTCGGTTCCACCGTAATTTCAGAACCTTCCATTAAAAATACAGAATCTGGCGCTTGTTGGGTTAAATGTGCAAACTTTTTTCCGTAATTTAATTCAAAATCTAAGTTTAATTTATAATCATCTACTTTGTAATACAACCATTTAGGATGCGTTACTTCGTACTCAAACGTTTTATTTTCATTGTATTTGGTGTAGCCAAAATAATGTTCTGAGATGAATTCGATCTCTGAATTTTCAGGAAATGCTACAGGATTATTTTTCGCTTTTACCGCAATTGATTGTACTTCTTGTTTATTTCTCCAAGTGTATGAAATATCAATTTTTTCAGGTGTAATATTCCAAATATGCAACATTGGCCGTGTGATATAATGTTCGTGATACACCGTATTTGCTACAAAACTTAGTATTCGTTTCGGAACAATTTCTTGAATAAAAACAGCGCCTCTTCTCCAAGTATCGCCTTCTTTTCGCTTCACATAAAAACGCAAATTGACTTCTTCAAACGTATGTAAAGATGGCATTTTACAACCAAGTACTTTTGTGTTTTTAAACATAAACCCAATCACACTCACAAAATACTTTCCGTCATAATTGTCCAAAATTGTTCCTTTTGGAACGTATTCTTGCAATAATTCAGGATCTACAGTGTAATTTATAAAGACTAATTTTCGCCATTCAGCAGTTAAGAAACTCATATATTTTTTATCTATTTATAATTTCGTGAATTGCTTTTTCCACCGTTGGATATTGAAATTGAAAACCCGCAGCGACTAATTTTTCTGGAATAACAAACCTGCTTTTTAAGATGAGTTCTGCTTCCGTGCCAATGAATCTAGCGCCAAGCTTAAGTAACCATTTTGGTTGAAATATGCCAACGGAGATTTTTAAAACCTTGCGCAAAATTTTCATAAATTCTTTATTCGGAATCGGATTTGGCGCCGTTACATTGAACGTTCCCAATTTGTTTTTTTCTAGTAAGAATTCAACAGCACGACAAAAATCGTGTTCGTGAATCCAACTTACTTTTTGATTTCCATTTCCTTGCGTTCCGCCCAAACCCAATTTTGTTAAACTTTTCAACGGAATAAATGCACCACCATTTTTTCCTAATACAATGGACGTTCGTAACGTGATTTTGATTGTTTTGGGTGTTTGCATGTCATGAAATGCTTGTTCCCACGATTTGGCAACATTCATGGAGAAATCGTCCCCAATTTTTCCTTCGGATTCTGTCATTTTTGTGTCAACCGAATGTTCATAAATCGTTGCCGTAGACGAATTCATCCAAACTTTTGGCGGCACCGCACATGCTTGGATTGCTTTGCCTAACACTTCCGTAGATTCGACTCTGGAGTTTAAAATTTCAGCTTTGTTTTTCTCGTTGTAACGACAATCGACTGATTTCCCTGTAAGATTGATTAAAACTTCAATTCCTTCTAGTTCTGTTATCCAGATATCGAGCGTTTTTGCGTCCCATTCTACATAGCGCAACGCATCATTTCCTGTTTCTTTGTTACTTCTTGATAAAATTACAATTTCATAATTCTTCGGAAGAAAATATTCAATTAACGCTTTTCCTAAAAAACCACTTCCGCCTGCAATGACCATTTTTTTCATATTCTTTTCCCACGAAAGTGGAATCTTTTTTAATTAGACTTTGTAAATTATTCAGTAGTTACTTGCTTTTATTTTCACATGTTGTTTTGATATGATTCAACACACGACCGTGAATTTTATGAATGATGTAAGTACTCCAAATTTTCCAATACGTTTCTGGTTTAATTTTATTGTAATACCATGTTGTTCCTTCAACCAGGGTTTTGCCATTGGCTAATTTTGTGAGTTTGAATTGCCCTTTTTTCGACACAAAGTATTCATGAAGATGCGCAGGATTAATGTCATACATACTAATTTCTTTCATTGGAATTGGTTGTTTTTCTACTGAAAATGCTAACAAATTTGGTTCGTTCCACGCTGTAATTGGTTCTACAAAACTTCCTGTGGAAAAGTTGCAATACCGAATCGCGCCAACACCTTTGCCTTCAATTTTTGCATTGATCGGATAGGCAATTCCTGTTTTGAATAAAAATTCTGTCGGTTCCTCCATTTGCGGAAATTCAATTACTTGTTTCCAAACTTCTTCAATTGGCGCGTCAATTTCAATACTTGACGTAATCGGGAAAATTGTTGGTTCATATTCTGTATGATTTTCAAATGCTAATAATGATGGAACGACTAAAACATATAAAATCATCATTTTTATGCCACTCGATTTTTTATGTTGGATTTGATAACCGACAAAGGCACCCAAAATCACAAACGGAATCGCAATTGGAGCCGCCATGAAAATACAAATAATACCTTCTATCGCGAATAGCAATAAACAAGCGCAACACGCAAAAAATACAAGTAATGAACTTTTAAAAGCATTTGCAAACGTAATTGGTTCGTAATAACTGATCAGTAATGTTGTGGTAACGCCTGAAAAGAATGGAATGATGGCGAAAACTGTCCAGCCGTAATCTTCAAAAATGTTCACGCCGAGATATACAAATAGTGTTGAAAACGCTACTGTAACAAGACAAGCAATGATAAAATTGAGGTTTTTATTTTTCTTTAAGATGGAGATCATAATGATTGATTTTTTGCAATTATTTCTTAGCCGTAATGATGTAATATCCAAAATTTGTTAAACTCAAACTTGTCAACAACGCAAGAAAAGAACCTTTTAAGTTTTTGATACTTTCTGGTTTTAAGGTTTCTTTTCTGAATAGTT
>CAYGPQ010000089.1:0-18283 GCA_964351775.1 uncultured Kordia sp.
ATAAATTAAACTTCCTTTAAATTTAAGAATACTAATCTAATAGCGAAGTCGAAGTCAAGCTGCATGAATATCTACTTGAAAATTCTTCTTCATAAAATTCCCAATCATCTGTCGCGCTAACCCTAGATATTCATTTTTTTCATCTAAATATGTGTGTAATTCTTCTATTTCCCAATCGAGTTCTTCCTGACGTTCTGCGATGTCATCATCTTCTTTGTCAATTGATTTCAATAAATCTTTATAACGTCTTTCTACACGACTCATTTGTTTCAAAATTTGAATAGTTAGTTTTTTTCGTGCATGCACTAACGGAACACGTTGCAACGCAAATACTTTAATAGAAGCCAATGCACGCTCTTTTAAAAACTCTTTTCTTTTTTTAGGTTGAATAACGCCAGATTCGATATCATATTGAAAATAATCTTCAGGATCTTCAATACACGGATTGAGCAATAACCGTACTTTTTCTTCTTCTGTAAAATCGTCTTCTGGCGTTCGTGCTCTTTTCGTTTCATCAAATAGTGGAAATTGATTCATTTTTCCCATGCTATTCAATCGGTCATCGCTGGCTGTTTGTTGTTTGGACTTCTGATTGCAATTTCGACAGGATAATAACAAATTATGCCAATCTGCCGCCAACCAATAATACCCAGGTTTTGAATTGCCCGTAGCTTTGAGTTCTTCAATTTCTCCTTTGGGTCTAAAATGTTCAATGTCTCCTACATACGTGACCAAAATATCACTTTCGCAATAGGCACACTTTCCAGTACTCATTTTAATAAGAGTTTCCTTTACTGTTGGATTGCTATATACATTAAATTTGAATGCTTTGGTATTGTTTGGATCTGAATAATACGCAATCGCTGCTTCAAGTTCTTTCTTAAACTTGACGCTTCCTTCTTTGAGTATATCAGGAATTTCGACCGAATCTCTTTTAATGAAAATCATATTATTTTTTTTGATCTAATTTTTTCCAAAGATTTCTCACTCTATCGATTGCTTCTTGTTTGATATCTTTTACTTCAATCTTTAAATTTTTATTCCGCATAGCTTTAGCCATGAGCTCATCTACAACTTGGTAAATAATCTCTTCGCGCTTATCGTTCCCAAAACGCATGTATTGAAGTTTTTTCACTTCTTCTTTCAAACCTTCTAGTCGTATCCTTTGTGCGTCATTTCTATCGGTTTCTTTAATGCCTAGTAATTCGTAATATTCCTTGAAAAGAAGTTCTGTTTTGACGTCCATCGTACTATTCAGTCCAAAATACTCTGACGTTAATAACTGATCTATTCGTAAACTGCTAGGATCTGGTAAGTCACTAATGGCAATAATGGCGTTTGCATCATCGCGTTTTAAAACCACTACTTCGTGTTGTTTCACCCCACGTAAACACAAAGGTTCGTGTGTGGTAATGATGAACTGAATTTTTGGAAAAGTAATTCGTAAACGTTCAATGATTTCCATCTTCCAACGTGGATGCAAATGTGTGCCAATTTCGTCAATCAGTACAATTCCTTCTGCCAATTCGTAGACCACATTTTCTTTAGATAAGGTATAAATCATATCAATGGCAATGGCAAAAATGGATTTGTAACCGTCGCTCAAATGATTGATGTCTACATTATCTTTTGTTTTGTCGTATTTAATGAAAATCTGTTTGTTTTTAATACTTCGCTGAATGGAATCTAAATCATCCAATAACAACAAACTTTTTAAGGTTTTAGCGACTTGATTAAATGTTTTTCGATCTGTATTCAAAAACCATCCTTTTGCATTTGACAATGAAATAGACGCATCAAATAAATTTTTTACTTTTAAATAATTCGGATGATTTTTTTCAGGCTGTAAATTTCCTATTGGTAACAATCGGGTAGAGCCGTAACCAATAATAAATGCTGGCGGTTTTTCAATATTAGCTACAATTTTATTTTCTTTTTTATTGAAGGTAATCTCAAAGAATTGATCACTTCCTTTTCCGTACACTTGAATAAATCCGCTACGTTTTCCGTATTTAAGTAAATCGCCCACAGTGATGTCTAGCGCATCTAAATAGGTTTGTCCCATCAAAGCCAGCGCGATGGCTTTTAATACCGAACTTTTTCCAACACCATTTTCTCCCAAAAATACCAGCCAAGGTTCCGAACTCGTATCTCCTGCATAATCAGGCAATTTCAGCGTTAAATCAGAGAAACATTTAAAGTTATTCAACACAATTTTATCCAAATACACATTTTTAAGAAGACTTGCATAGATGCTTTCTTCTTTCTTCTGATCCGCGAGTTTGTTTGCTTTAGAAGGTGATTTCGTTATACTTCTTTTATTTGGACTTTTCGTCGATGGAAGTTCAAACGATTCAAACATATTATCGCCACCTTTTATTTGTTCATTCAATAATATACTATCAGGTGACATCTGTTGCTGTTGCTGTTGTTGTTGTTGTTGATTTTGATTGTAATACGATTGTATTTGATCTGTAAGACCAGAAAGCTTGCCATATATTTCCTTGTCTTCCAAATAATAATCAATCAATGCTTTTCGGAATGCTAAATGGTTCTTTTTAGAAGTTCCTTTTAATATTTCATTCCATTCTTCAGCAATGGCGTGCGAATTTTTAATGCCTTTTCGCAAGCCTTCTACTTCACGTTTGGTTTCATCAACAACATTTTGTCGTTCATAAATTAAGTCTTTCCGATTCAATCCTAAAATCTGAATGGTTGCTTCAGCTTTTTGCTTGACCATTTCGCCAATTAAAGGAAAAAATTTTATTTTTGAAAAAGGTGATAACTCACTTTCTTTCAATGGCATAATTTCGCCAGTACCAAAGTCAAACATAAAAAACCGACTTGGATCATCGACACACGGATCAATTAAAAAAGCATTTTCTTTTTCTGAAACAACCGTGTAAGCTGTTTCAATAGTGGCTCTTTTCCCGTCTACCGGAAATAGATTCGATTTGAATCGACTGCAACTATGACAAGACGCATATAAGTTTTCCCATTCGTAGGTGAGCCACCAATAATGATCGGGATCAATTTCTTTGCTATCAAAACCTTGCGAATTATTACTTGGACGAAAGCGATGCAAGTAACCTTCGTAGCCCATTTTTGTTCCTATCAATGACGATTCACAAAACGCACATTTATAATCAAACAACTCCATTAAGCTATTGACAACTTCATCTGTAAAGTAGCTAACAGAGTATGTGCGTTGCGCACGCGAGCTTTTGTGGAGTCTGTAAAACTCACTAATTTCTTGCTTCAAGCGTTCATATTCTTTGGAATGGAAGAACTCAGGCTTTGCTATTTTATGTCTGTCAATTTTGATCACAACGGTTGGGTTTTAAGAAAATAGTTTTGTATAAGTATATAAAGAACGTGAAAATTGGCAAATAATAAAATAGTTAAGGTAAAATACGGGGTTTTTCCCCTATGACAATTTACAGTATATCAGTATATTGTATTTCCTGTAGTTTCAGTAGAATATAAAAGTAATATTGAATGAAAGATCAAAAATCAAAAGCGAAAGAAGAGAAAGGTACTCAACATAGCATTCAACAAAAAAAAGGAAAATCGTTTGTGAAACCCAAAGGCGCACACGATAGTTTTACGCCACCAACGAAACAGAAGGCATTGCCAAATAAGTTGCAATCAAACATGGAAACTTCCTTAGGACAAGATTTTTCCAATGTTGAAATTCATACCAATTCGCAAAAAGCGGTTCAAATGAGCGCACGCGCGTTTACACAAGGTGAAAACGTTCATTTTGCACCAGGCGAATTCAATCCAAATTCTTCCAAAGGGAAAAACTTAATAGGACATGAGTTTACACATGTTGCACAACAACGCGCAGGTGTCGTAAAACCTACGAAAGTATTGCAAAAAGGAGTGGCGATCAACGATAATCAAAGTTTGGAAACTGAAGCCGATACTTTTGGTAAAAAAGCGGCTAAAGGTGAAATGGTTTCAAAATATCGTTCGGCAAGTTTAGGAATGCGAAGTTCATTACGAACGGCACAAGCGAAGAGTAATGTGGTGCAGATGTCTATAGATACTTTTGGAGGTTCATGGGATACCGATGAGTATAAAAAGGTAAAGAATGAAGCTAACGGAGTAGTATATCCCGATGCAGCAGGAGTTAGAGGAGCTAATATTAAATTAAAATTTGTGCCAGATAATGAAGCTGATGCGGAGTTAATAGGTATAACGCAAACAGCTCAATCTACAAGCGGCGGTGGTCACCCTTTTATAGATGGAAATAAAGCTAGAGAAAGTAGAGCTATTTCTTCTGGAGCGGAACGTGGTACAATGATAGATAGAGCTGATGGATATAATAATCCAATTTATGCAGTTAATAGTACTCCAAGTGCTAGTTTAGATGATGTGAGTACTAATGCAGGTTGGGGACAACATGGTTGGTATTATACTGATAATGCAAAAGCTCTGCATGAGCAAAATGCAACACTTATTGATAAACCAAGATTAGGTGGTGCAGCTAAGGATTCTCAACAAATTTTTGAATCTACAGCATTAGCTTTAAAAGGAAATCAGATAGGAACTTATTATGGATCAGTGCAATGGGGCTGGAAAACAGATGCAGCAGGAAAACACGAATTATTACCATTTAAGAAAATTAGTGATGGAGTTCCTTCAGGCAAATTTATGCGCGCAGCTGAAGTTTGGAATAATGCCAAAGATTCTACAGGAGCAGAAACAGTAAATTTACCAATCCATGAAATATATATTGTACGTCCTGGAACAAGATTTCGTGATCGTACCAGTGGAAACATTATTGATATACCAGCAAATACAAGAGTTATCCTGAAAGGTTGGAATTCATCCATGGGGAATTATGTTGAAATCGAAGTAGGAGAAGGAGCAGCCACAACCAAAGAAGGATATATCCATAATGATTACTTATTTCATGAAGAAAATAATAATCATCCATTAGGAGCTGGAGTCATAGAGACACCCACAAATAATGATACACAAGTGGTGTAATAATTGAAGAGTTTATGAAACCTTTACTAGTAATTTTGTCCATATTGTTTTTAAAAGGATGTTTAGTTCAAAATTCAAATTCAAAAGTATATATGAAAACTAATTATAAAGAAATAGAGAAAACTTTGATAGAAATTGGATATGGCAAAATTTTTAATTCTGAAAATAGTAAACAACTTAATAGTTTATGGGCTAATGGGGAAAATTTAGAAAAGTTTGAAGATATTTTCGAAAGTGAAGATAGTACGCTTTTAGGGAAGTTTTTGGCAGCTGAAACATTGCGATACTACGAAATAAAATTAGATGAAAAGTATATTGATAAACTCAGTGAATCATACGTTTATGCTTTGGAAAAAACAAATATGGAGGAGGATGACTTTATAGGTATTTATGCTAATTCTTGGGGATTCTTGTACAATCATACTGATACTGGTCATCTAGGAAAACAACTTATTAGTTTTGGAGAAAGTGGAGTTCATCACTTAGTGAAATTACTAGAAATAAAAGGAATAGTATTTTACCAAGGAAGCCAAGATGCCACCATCGGAAATTCTTACCAATACCGAATCAAAGACTTCGCAGCCTTTAATATCTCAAAAATTAAAAACATTCCAATTACATTTTATCAAGATTTTGACAAAAGAGATGCTGAAATTGAGCGATTAAAAGAAATCTTAGCAAACGAATAATTATGGACGAATTAAACCAAGATCAAGAAATAGTGCAAGAATTGGAACGCCAACTAGAACGTTCGGGCTATTTTACGCATAGTTCACTAAGCAATCAGGCAGAACGGATCAATGAAATAGAATCGTTTTTATACGGTTTAATTGATACATTAATCGATGGTGGAAAAGTGCAAAAAGAAAAATTGGAAGAAGTAGTTAAAAAAGTTCGCACAGAAACCGTTCAACGAAGAGAGCATTTTCATGCAGGAATTGCTATTAGAGTTGATGGAGAAGAAACGAAAAACGATTTCGTTCCTGTAAACTGTGAGGAACGGATGCCTATTTGTCAAGGCATATGTTGCAAACTCAATTTTGCACTTTCGGTAGATGAAATCGAAGGCGGAAAATCAAAGTGGGATTTGGGACAACCGTATTACATCCGACAAAAATCAACAGGATTTTGTACCCATTTAGATGAAAAGAAACGATGTTGTTCTATTTATAACGATCGTCCAAAAGTGTGTAGAAAATACAGTTGTGCAGGAGATAAACGAATTTGGAAAGATTTTGAAAAAATGGAACTCAATTCTGAATGGATTGAAAACAACTTCCGAGAACGAAAAGTTCAATTGAAAGGTATCTATATGATTCCAGAAGCTACCATTGAATATAAAACGAAAAGCTAATTCAATCAATAAAATAATAATGCAATATATGGATATTTCCCATACCGTATGTAAATTTAAAGAAATCAGCGTACTATATCGTAGCTATTTTTTACAGCTACACTTAAAAGGCATCTCATGAAAGGAAAAAAAATAAATGCTAAAGAAGAGAAAAGTACTCAAAGCATCATTCAACGAAAAGAAGGAAAAACGTTTGTGAAACCCAAAGGTGCACAAGATAGTTTTACGCCGCCAACACAACAGAAGGCATTGCCCAATCCGTTACAATCAAATATTGAAACTTCCTTAGGACAAGATTTTTCCAATGTTGGAATTCACACCAATTCTCAAAAAGCAGTTCAAATGAATGCACGCGCATACACACAAGGCGAAAACGTTCATTTTGCACCAGGCGAATTCAACCCAAATTCTTCCAAAGGACAAAACTTAATAGGGCATGAATTTACACATGTTGCGCAACAACGTGCAGGTGTTGTAAAACCAACCAAAGTATTACAAAAAGGAGTGTCGATCAACGATAATCAAAGTTTGGAACGCGAAGCAGATACTATGGGTAGCAAAGCTGCCAAAGGCGAAACCGTTTCAAAATATAGAGGAGCAAAGGCTTCATCGATAACAACGATGCAAGGAAAAGTAAATGATGCTGATTCATCTAAAAACAGCTTATCAGAACAAATTCAAAAGGGGCTTTCCCCTGTACAAATGCAAAGTGTTGTAACGCAATTTACATTAATTACAGATATTACAGGTTCCATACCAACAGTTGGTCCAGTAGATGTACCAGGAATTATTAATCTTATAAGAGCTGCTTCTGTAGCGGAACGACAAGCAGTATTGGGAGACTCAACGGTAATGACATTAATGCGATCGAGTTTGCCAGCTGATGATGTGGCTCGAATAATGTCTGAATTACTAGTTGGTTCACAAAAATGGAAAAATCCTAGAGGTTCAGATTTTTACACTTATTTTGTAGTCAATCGGGGAACTGGAGAATTACCAACAACCGATTCAATGAATTGTTGGGAAAGTATCATGTATGCTGCATATTTAGCTGGACAAATTGATACGACTTGGATTTATAATTTTTATAATCAAGCAGGTGTTGTTTTAGGAACGCCATTTACATCACCAAATCCTACACCACAAGTATGGGCAGCATTGGGTTGGACTTCAAGTTTACCAGTTGTGAATGCTTCCGGAATTGTCCCTGAAGGTGATTTAGTTTTTTATACAACTCCCGGAAACGCGCATCCAGGTCATGTAGCTGTATATGTTGGGAACGAAGAAGTTATTAGTTTGTGGAATAAACCCAATGGCATTACTTCGGTTCAACGAATATCTATAAACTCGTTTCCAGGTAAAACAATTCAATATGGACCAAAACCATGGTAATTAGTAGTATATTATGAAGATACCTAAGAAAATTGCGATATTACTTTTATTTATTATTTTTAACTACAATTGCACACCAATGAACACAAAAACTTGTTTTAATATAGATACATTTTCAATGATTAGCAAATTGATTGAAGAAAAAGGAAAAACGGTCATGCTATATGAGCGTTTGATAGCCTCCGAAGATGAAAAAGCAAAAGAAATATCTTTTGAAAATTATGTATTGGAATTGGTGGTGTATGATACTACATCAAGAATTGTAGTCATAGATACTCAAAAAAATATTCCAAGCTATTTTTGTGAAATTATAGAGGACGAACTCTATTTTTCAGCCTACGAGTCGCGAATTGATTCCGAACAAGATATGAAAGATCGGAGAGCTAATTGGTGTATGCTAACAACAAAAATTTTAGCGAAATAATTGTATTACCTAACTTTTAATCAACTGCTGAATTTCTTTTGCCAATTGTGTGGCAGCGTCCTTATTGTGACGAAACCATAATTCAGGTTCTACCAATTCAAGTTCGGAAATAGTGAGTTTATCACCGTTATCCCAAATCATATCTACACGTGCATATATGGGCGATCCAGGACAGGCTTGTACTGCTTTTTCGGCAAACTTTATTTCTTCTTCTGAAGGTTGATAGGTATGCACACTTCCACCAAAATCATCCTGCACTCTAAAATCACCCGCTTTTGCTTTTTTCAAAATGGCATGTGTATAGTTGCCATTGATTACGATCAATGAAATTTCTCCTTTCGTTACAATTTGTTCCATAAAAGGTTGCAACATCATGGCTTCGTTTGCAATTAGGTTTGTATAGATAGTTTCATGCTGATGAATAGTATCTAGATTTAATTTGTAAGTATGTCGTGCCGCACCAGAAATACAAGGTTTCAGTACGGTGTATTTCCAAGATAGTTTTTGATGTAGTTCCGCCAACGATCGTGTATCACCTTTTTCCATATAATACGTTGGAACTGTTGCAATTCCTGCCTTTTCTAAATCTTGAAAATAATGTTTATCAATATTCCAATGAATAGTGTTGGCTGAGTTTAACAAAGTAGTTTTCTGAGTGACAGCAGCTAACCAAACAGAAAATTCGGGAAAGCGATCAAAATAATCCCAAGTCGTTCTAAAAAGCACATACTTTGTGGTATTCCAGTCAAAATATTCATCGTCCCAAGCGAGTCTTAACACCTGTAAACCTAGTTGTTCAAGCGCTTCTTTTACCAATTGATCTTCCAGTAACACATTATTGATATACGCGTTTCGTTCAACGGGATTTTCATATCGTTTTTCAGTCAATATCACGACGTCAATGGGTTTCATATTGTATGTTTTTAGTAAACAAATATAAAAAGCCTGCTATAATTAACAGGCTTTCTAAGTATATAATTGCTCATTGAAATTTATTCAATAAAAGGATTTGAAAACTTGGTGTCAGTCACCACAGTATTGTCTGTAAATGTTTCCATAAACGCAACCAACGCTTCTTTTTCTGCTTGCGTTAAATTCATTCGAATCGGTTGTCCGTTTTGATCACGCAAGCGATTGTCTAACGCGGGACCATTTTGTATGCCAGAATTGTAAAACTCCACAACTTCTAATAAACTTGTAAAGCGTCCGTCGTGCATAAATTGTGCTGAGGTTGCTATATTCTTTAATGATGGCGATTTAAAGATAATCGTTTCACCAGCATCTAAACCATTACTTCTTGAATTAGCAGCAAGTGCAAATGTTGGCAATTGATGACAGGTTGCACAATTGATTCCACCTTGATTGGTTGTGAAAATTTGTTTTCCTAAATTTTCTTCTGCGGATAGTTGCAGAAAGTTTTGATTGATACCATTTCCGGGTACATTCGGGTTGAAGTTTTGAACAAAAGCATCATCAAATCTACTATTTGTAGACACCATACAACGAATATATTGTGCTAATGCTTGTTGAATGCGTCCTTCCGTAATGGTTCCATCGCCAAAAGCAAGTTCAAACAGCGCTGGATAATACGCAATAGCATTCATCTTTGTAATTAACGCATTTAAACCGCCATTACTGGCATCAAATCCCATTTCGACACTATTAATAATTGGTTCTGTTGTCTGATCTTCTAAAGTCGCCGCACGTTTGTCCCAAAAGAACGATTCACCTTCGTAAAATCGAGCATTGAGCAGTCGCATAGAATGTGCTCCAGTAACATTTACGCCGTCAAAACCTGTGCTAAATTGATTGTTATCAGTAAACGCAATCGTTTGATCGTGGCAACTTGCACAAGAAACGGCATCGTTGATACTTAATTGTTTATCAAAAAACAGAATTCTACCCAAAATAGCACCTGTATCTGTTGCTTGGTTATTAGCAGGTTCGTTGTTATCGCCAACAACATTCACATAATGAATCGGATATTCTGGATTGCTGTAATTTGGCAAACTGCTAAAATTGATGGTAAAATAATCAGACATATTAATTCCGTTTACGTCAGTATCGGTGGGAATTGTGGGGGTGTCGATGGTTTCTTCTGGAATCTCTGTATATACATCTTCATCAGATGCACACGAAACGAATAAGATTGAAACTAGAAATACATACTTTTTCATAGGGTTCAGTTTAAAATTCATAAAGTAGTATTTCTCCAATAGGCAAAATTTAATGTTGGTTTTAGTATCAGCTAATTTTTAGACCGAAAACTTGCGCTATGGTTTAATATTTTTTCAATTAAAATAATTTTGATACAACTTCAGCAGAAATAAACAGGAAAATGCTGAACAATATCATTAATTAACTGACTGATTATAAGTGCATTAATTTTGATTGAAGAAGTAGCATACATAATACATCAAAAAATACTATTTTGGTGTATTATTTGTTTATACCAACCTATGAAATATATTTTTCTTCTTTTTTTATACTGTAGTACGCTTGCTGTATTTGCACAACAAACTGATACGGTGGATTTTAAAACAGCCACAGTTGATATCGTTCTTCGACCAACCTTGAAAGAAGTTGGGATAGATGTTCAATATACATTCGAGATTTTAAAAGATACCGATGCTATTTATTTAGACATGCAAACCATTGATAGCTATAAAGTTTATCAGCAAAGTTTTAAAGGCACGAGTTCATATTCAGATAAAAAAATCATTCTAAAAAGTAACTTTAAAAAAGGCGAGAAACATACCGTAGGATTGGCTGCTTTTACACATCCAACAAAAGCGATGTATTTTATTGATTGGAATATCCTTGGCGGGAAAAAACAAGTGTGGACGCAAGGACAAGGGAAATATACCAGCAATTGGTTGCCAAGTTTGGATGACACCAATGATAAAATAGAATTTGACCTAAGCATCACGTTTGACAAACGTTACGAAGTGATTGCGAATGGAAATTTACTCAAAAAGGAATCGCCCAATGATTCGCTAACGAAATGGTATTTTGACATGAAACAGCCAATGAGCAGTTATTTGGTGGCATTCGCAATTGGAAAGTATCAAAAGAAGGTGGAAACTTCTAAAAGCGGCATTCCGCTAGAAATGTATTACTATCCCGAAGATGAAGCCAAATTTGAACCAACATATAGATATACCAAACAAATTTTTGACTTTCTAGAAGAAGAAATTGGCGTGGCGTATCCGTGGCAAAATTACAAACAAGCGCCCGTAAAAGACTTTTTGTACGCAGGCATGGAAAATACAAGTACAACTATATTTTCGGACAGTTTTATGGTTGATAGTATTGGTTTTATAGACAAGAACTACGTAAACGTAAATGCGCACGAACTCGCACATCAATGGTTTGGAAACTTAGTCACGGCAAAAAGTGGCGAACATCATTGGTTGCAAGAAGGTTTTGCAACGTATTTTGCGTTGTTGGCGGAAAAAGAAATCTTTGGTGATGACTATTTTTATTGGAAATTATACCAATCCGCATTGCAATTACAAGCGTTGAATGATGGAAAAGGCGAATCGTTGTTAAATCCGAACGCAAGTAGTCTCACGTTTTATCAAAAAGGCGCATGGGCATTACATGTATTGCGAACGAAAGTAGGCGAGAAGCCATTTAAAAATGCGGTACAGCGTTATTTGAACACGTATAAATTCAAAAGTGTGGAAACCGATGATTTCATCAAAATAGTGGAAGCAGAAAGTGGACAAAATTTAGATGAATTTGTACAAACTTGGTTGACGAATCCGCAGTTACCAGAACGTTTTTATAGTTTTGAAAGACTACTATCAATAGATTCAAGTTCAGATTTTAGTATGTATCAATATTTAGGTGGAATGCAAGGCGCGCCAGCACAAGTGGCTTCTTTTAGAACATTAAATACAACAACTGAAAGCGCCATAATATGTGTAAATATAAGCAATGTTATAAAGTTATATACAAACGATTTGGTTCGAGAAGAAGTGCCAATTTCTGAAGAACTGATATCGAATTTAGTTAAAAATCTTCCCAAAGAAACTTCTGACATTCAAATAAGAGCGTATAAAGAAGCATTCCAAACCAACAACATCAAAATCCGTCAAGCCATAGCGCAAACCTTGACAACGATTCCTGTGGAATTAAAAACGGAGTATGAAAGTCTACTCAATGATGCTTCCTACATCACAAAAGAAGCGGCTTTGTATACTTTATGGGCAAATTTTCCCGCCGATCAAAAAAAGTATTTAAATCAAACCAAAAATATACAAGGATTTAGCGATAAAAGTTTTCGAATTTTGTGGTTAACCTTGGCAATTGTTACTAAAAATTATAGCGGAAACAATACGCCTCTATATTACAAAGAACTTTCGGGCTATACCGATCAGAGTCATCATTTTGAAGTTCGCCAAAACGCTTTTATATATATCAACGAATTGCAATCGTTTACCGATCAAAATTTGGCAGATTTGGTAAATGGCGCGTTACATCACAATTGGCGATTTGCATCGTTTTGTAGAAATTTATTAGATGTGTTGATTCAAAAACCTGCATTTGCGCCCAATTTAGAACGCGCAAAGAACCTTCTTTCTGAAAAGGAGAAAGCATATTTAGAAAAAAGGAGGAAAGCCTAATTTCATAACTCAACTCATAACTTTCACACTGAGCGAAGTCAAAGTGCATAACTCACAACTATAACTACGTATTCAAGAAATCTGAAACTTCTTTTTTAATGAAGGATAATGCAGCGTCAGTGGGTGATGCTTGTTCTATCATTTCTCTAAGAATGACTTCGCGAAGCTTGTCTGCTGAATCTGTTTTTTCAGATAGATTTGCTTTTTGAATAAGTTGAATTACTTTATTTTTAGAAACGATAATGGCATTCCAACATTGATCGCTCATATAAATTTGCTGTGATAAATTATGATCAAATTCTTGTTCAATGCTTGTAATCAACAAACGTTCGTAATCATCTTTGTCGGATGAAATAGGAGCAACGCGGATCAATAATTTTGAGGGCGTGGTGCGTTCTAAAAACAAGGAAAGTCGTTCATAAGCTTGTAAACGTAGCGGCAACGCTTCTTTTTGTGCATCTTTGTGTAACAAATAACGTCTTCTTTTATCTTCATTCGCGATGTGATCTCTAAAGAAAAAATACGCAATTCCACCTGTAATAATCGCAGGTACGGTATACATTAACAAGTCAAAAATTTTGTCTTCCATAAAAAATAGCAGTTTTCACAAACATAGTACGTTTTTACTAACTGAGCAAATAAACATTTATTGTGCGGAAGTGTTGTTTTAATACCAAAAATGGGAGTTTCTTTATTTGAATTACACTTTATGATTTTTACAAATTCTCTTTGGTAATTTTGATTTGTGATTCATCATTTTACTACTAAATGAATTTTACCGTTCTTTACATTCAAATTACCCCGAAAGCATTCCATACACATGAAGCCAGTTACCGTAACAATATTAAAAAAAGAATTGCAACAACATACTCAGCAAGAGTTGATTGAAATCTGTTTAAAACTGGCAAAGTTTAAGAAAGAAAACAAAGAATTACTGACCTACGTTCTTTTTGATGCGCACGATGAAGATGCCTATATTCAAGGGATTAGAGAAGAAATCGACATCGAATTTTCAAAACTGAATCACGACAGTTTATATTATATCAAAAAAAGTATCCGCAAAATTTTACGTCTCATCAAAAAGTATATCAGATACTCCAAAAAGAAAGAAACCGAAGCCGCGATTCTACTGCATTTTTGTGGGAAGTTGAAAGAATTAAAGCCAGCACATAAACGAAGTCTACAAATAGTAAATATCTACGATCGACAATTAGCCATGGCAAAAAAAGCCATGAGCACACTACACGAAGATCTACAATACGATTTTCAGTTGGAGTTAGAAGCGTTGGAAGAGTACTAATCTATATACAACTCCTAGCTCGACATTACTGATAAATTTACACTCTAAAAATTATTTTTCGGGTAACAAGACCTCCTTTCTGGAACTATATAATTATTAATCTAAAATTTTTATATTATGAAAAAAAGAGATCTTAAGTCATTAAGACTTAACAAGAAATCAATTTCAAATTTTAACTTACTAGGAGGAAGAGCTCCTGATAATGGAAGTGATGATCCAGTTGCACCGCCACAAGAGCCACACCAATGGTTTACAGACGGACCAGACAGAGTGTGTGAAACTTTCGCTTCATGGTGTAGCTTCACCACGGGTTGATAATGTAAGCGAACTTCGGTTCGCTTTTTTTCTTCATATTTTTCAAGCTACTAGCATTGAAAATCATTTTGGGTAACAGGATCTCCTTTCTGGAACTATATAATTATTAATCTTAAATTTTCATATTATGAAAAAAAGAAATCTTAAGTCATTGAGACTTAACAAGAAATCTATTGTAAAGTTTAACTTATTAGGAGGAAAAGCTCCTAACAACGGAAGCGATCCAGCTGAACCATCAGACGAACCACACCAATGGTTTACAGATGCAGCTCAAAGAGCTTGCGAGACTTTTGATGGTACAGGTTGTTTCTAATAAGAAACGAGCGATGAAGCGGACTTCGGTTCGCTTTTTTCTTTCAATGTTCAATACTTTGAATGTATTAAAACAATTCAACAGTCGTATCCGCATCTTCTTTTGTAATCGTAACCAATAGTTTTCGCAATCCTAAACTGTTCACCTTGTATATTTTAGTGCCAACTGTCCAATTTTCTTTGCGTAACGCATTTGGCATCATCGGAAAACCGTAACTAAATTTTGTACCATCTTTTTTTGGACCCACTACAAAGAATTGATTTCTATTAAAATTATTATTCTTTATCTTAAAACGAATCCATTCCGCATCTGGGTTTTTAATAGTGTTTTTTTCAGTCAGGCTTAAAATTTGCCCGTCTTTTTTCGTTTTCTTTTTTACTTCTTTTGGAGAATTTACATAGATGATTTTTCCGCTATTGCTCACTTCTGCATGCAGCGTATTGATGACGTTTACTTTGGCATTTCCCCAACTCCAAATATTTACAAAGGCATTTTCAGCTACTAATTTTGAAGCGTCCACTTTAGCGAGTTCAATACCTAAGCGTAATTCTTTCGTTTTTCCTTCCAAAATTATAGTTCCAACGGGAGAAGTCAATTGCAAATACTCATTATCAACATTGATAACCTTTGTGACATCGTGTGTGCCAGTTTCTACATGACGCAGGTTTGGTGCACCAATGGTAATGATTGCTTTTCGTGAAGGTTGAATCCATTCTTTTTGGTCTAAATGCAGCGTGTTTTCAACGACTTCGGTATCGATTAAGTCGAATAGATTTTCGTCGGTGGTAATCGTCATACCTTCTGGCGCTGATTGATCAATAGTGACTTCTGCATAAAAGTTTATTTTAATTATCTGAACGTTTTCTATTGGAAATGTTCGTGTCGTAATCTTTTTGTTTCCTTTTGTTTGTGCTAGTGCTGAACATCCGATCAATACGAGTAATACTGTGATTTTTTTCATTTTTTCAAGATTTTTTAATTAACAACTTTGGTTTCGTCTGCGACATCAAAAGTAGCTTCGTAGACAAGTGTTTGTGGTTTGAATTCAAATTGTAAAGTGCGATTGGGTTGATCTTTCAATTCATATTCATTTTCATTGACAAATTTGAATTGAATACTTGAAGTTGCCGTTTTTTTGCTAAAAGTACCTTCATAAATACCATCGTTATTTTCGTCAGTTAATGGAATTAATACTTTCCAAGAAGGATTTGTAAAGTTTCCTTTAATGCCAACGTTTTCAGTGGTTGAAACACCATTCATATTTACTTTAAATGTGACAGTTTTTAGATGTGTTTCTTGTACGCAACTTTGTAGTGAAATCCCCAAAATGATGGTTGCTAGGATGCCAAGTTTTTTCATGATGTGTTGTTTTAAATTGATTAAGCTTTGATTTTTTTAGTAATTAGGTAATCCAGCCCAAAACGACCAGAACCTAAGTATAGATTGTAAGCAGCAATCCATAAAAAGCCTAAGGCTGGAAGCATTCCCCAAGTTCCTTGTCCCCATTTTTGCAAAAAGATGGCAACCAACATGGTACACATAATTAAAAAGGAAGCAATGCGTGTTTGTAATCCGATTGCTAAGAAAAGCCCGCCAACGGCTTCGCTAAAAGCGCCCAGCCAAGCGAAGAGTACTGGAAACAGCGCGAAGATTCCGCCATATTCGGCAACATCTTCGGGAAACCAAGCGGCAACTTCAAACAAGTTAAGGTTTTGACTTTCGTCTGTCCATGGCATTCCAAATTTGCTGGCGCCAAAATCAATAGCGAGCATGATTCCACATATAATTCTAATAAAGGCAAATACTAAATCGGCAAACCAATGTTTTTGCGTAATTGGCTTCGTAAAGTTTTTTAAATACGTTTTAATCGTTTTCATGATGCATAATTTATATCGTTTTGTTGGATACAAATTTGCGACATCATGTATGACTGAACGACTTATTACGTATGGAGACGGCTTATGATACGATTTGAGACGTGTTCCCGCGAAGGCGGGAATCTTTTAAATCATTTAGACTGCTTGTCCAACTTGGACTTCTTTGATTCAAAAATTCAGGGATTGAAGGTTTTCGCTTTTGATTGTGAGTTCGTCAGTTCGAGTGCCAAATCTGTGATTTGGTGTATCGAGAACAGTTTTGAATCAATATTGCTTCGGTTTTGAACATGTCCCGGTAGGCGGGAATCTTTTAGATTGCATTAAATCACTAAATATTACGCTCAAATGATGCTTTGTAAACTTAAATAATTCTATAAATTGTATAAAATTGAGCATGTACTAAAGTTATACATACCTAAAAAGCAAATGACAAACGAACAGTCGGCCATACGAACTATTTACTTTAGCATCATTGGAAACACGTGTTTAGCTTTGATTAAAGGTTTTGCGGGATTTTTTGGAAATTCCTATGCACTTATTGCAGACGCAATTGAATCAACAACCGATATTTTTTCTTCGCTTTTAGTGCTATTTGGTTTAAAATATGCAAAACGACCTGCAGATAAAAATCATCCGTATGGACACGGAAAGATAGAACCATTGATTACATTTTTAGTGGTTGCTTTTTTGGTGACTTCGGCAACCGTTATTGCGTATGAAAGTATTCAGAACATTCAAACACCTCATAAAACACCCAAACCTTGGACATTACTTGTGTTAGGAAGTATTATTTTATGGAAAGAGATTTCATTTAGGTTTGTCATGAAAAAAAGTAAAGAAACCAATAGTTCATCTTTAAAAGCAGATGCCTGGCATCATCGAAGTGACGCTATTACTTCTTTGATGGCGTTTGTTGGAATTTCAATAGCATTGATATTTGGAGAAGGATATGAAACTGCCGATGATTGGGCAGCCTTACTAGCTTCTGGTTTTATTCTTTACAATAGTTATTTGATTTTTAGACCCGCTTTGGGCGAAATCATGGACGAACATTTATATGACAACCTTTTAGATGAAATTCGAGAGAAATCTATGGAAGTTGAAGGTGTGTTGGGTACCGAAAAATGTTTTATACGAAAAGCAGGAATGAAATACCATGTAGATTTGCACGCTATTGTAAATGGGAAAATTTCAGTGAAAGAAGGACACGATATCGCTCACCACTTAAAAGATTATTTGAGAGCTGAGATTCCCAATTTAGGACACGTACTTATTCATATTGAACCTGATGAATATCAAAGTAGTGAATAGTAAGAATTATATTTTCTAATTTTCCATAGAAAGCAGGCATATTTTTAATAGGTTTTATGAATCGGATACAGAAGGAATCGTTGCTAAGAAAAATAGGTGTTTTTAGATTTTTAGCTTGGTTGAATGCGTTACTTTTAGGAATGAACATTAGATTAAAATCTGTTTTGTAGTTTAACGATTGGATAAATACTTTACTAATCTTGACACAAAATTTTAAATTATATTTATTATTTTAAACTAGGTAAAGTTTTATTTAAAAACATTACATCACCTTGACTTTTAGAAACGAGACATACTCTTAATTGCAGCTTTAAATGTAAGCCTTCGGTAAACTACATATTGCAGTAAAATATTTGTGGTTGTATTTT
>CAYGPQ010000090.1:0-18182 GCA_964351775.1 uncultured Kordia sp.
AATTCGTATTTCATCAACGAACATTTGCCGATTTTAAAAGATTACATCGACTAAATTTCACTATTTGCATGAATAGCTACCTTTTTATTCCAGGTTTCTTTGTTTGTTTTGAAATAATTATCACTCATTTTGTCGATTTTTTATACCTTTTATCGTATAATTGTTGTTGGATTTTATTCACTATTACAATTGTAAGGAATTTAATTTAATTGTACCCAAAATAAATCTTACTTAACAAATATAATGACTTATGAATAAAACTACTTTTCCCGTATTTCAAAGTATTTTTACATTTTTTTTAATGATGAGCGCCCTTGGTTTTGCTCAAAATGTTGATGTAATTCTCACGGTAGATTGGCCACAATGGTCCACCGAAAATAGAGTTGAATTATACGATCCCGCGGGAATGCTATTGCAAACCATCGATAATGGTTTTGATGGAAGCGGTGCTGCTGCGAATCCTTATAATGAAACTACGACTGCGGTAAGTTATCCAGTAAATAGCAGTACAACTGCAGGATATTACGTAATTGTATATGATACCTATGGAGATGGCTGGAATGGTGCCGGAAGTTTAACCATTACTGCTGACGGAGATACAGCGCTTTCCTTTAATGGTACTTTTGATACATCTGCTACAAATTCTCAAATATCACAAACTATCTATTTTGCAATAGAGGAAGTTGCGCCACCACCGCCACCTTTCCCGGGAGTTTCTCAGTTTGATACAAGCGGAAACGAATACATTGAATACATTCCCGGAAACATGCCAATCATTATTTCTGCGCCACATGGTGGTGTAAAACAATCTGGACAAACCATTGGTGGAACTTTTTATCCTGATAATGACAGTGCTTTACCAGACAGAAGTTGCGGAACGAATGAAAGAGATGATAATACAGATATATTAATTCGTGAAATACAACAATCTGTATTTGACCAAACTGGATGTTATCCGTACATTATTATCAGTAACTTACACAGAAGTAAACTAGATCCAAACAGAGAACAAAATGAAGCTACTTGTGGAGATGCAGATGCTTTATTCTATTGGAATGCTTTCCATAGCTTTATTGATGATGCAAGTACAGATGTAATGAGCAAATGGGGAAAAGGACTATACATAGATTTACACGGGCAAAGTCACTCAATTCCTAGAATTGAAGCTGGGTATAACATTTCTGCTTCTGATTTAAACAATACAACTGCAAATCATTTGAATACGGTATCTAATTCTACAATTACAAACTTAGTAAGTACTAACTTAGGAAACTTAACACAAGAAGAATTAGTTCGTGGACCAAATAGTTTAGGTGGAATTTTTAGAGATACTGGCGGTGCTTTTTACAACGCACAAGGATATTCTGGTTGTGGTGTATCTTCTGGTTACCGTACAGTTCCTAGTGATTTTGACCAAGGCAGTTCTGATGCCTGTGATGATACACGTCCTAATAACAATCAATACTTTGCTGGAGATTTCTATAATAATATGCGTCACGGATCTGGACCAACTGCAAGCGATGGACTTGGCGGTGGTGGAACCATTGATGGAATTATGACCGAAGTAAACAGACGTGTACGTGACTTAGGAACCTACAACGGAAATTTTTTCGATAGCCGACCACAAACTTTAGTTCCGTTTGCAGATGATTATGCAACAGTTATAAAAAACTATATTGATATTCATTACAATGATTTTGCAGCGTTTACATACGCAGCAAACACGTATGCAATGGATGATCCTGATCCGACACCTACAAAAACCATTGGAGTTACAGGTGTATTTACAGCGACACCTTCGGGATTGTCAATTAATGCAACTACCGGACAAATTGACTTATCTGCTTCCACAGATGGTATGTATACAATAACGCATACTGTTGGCGCATGTGATTTATATAGTGCTTCAACAGCTATGACTATTACCAATACATTGAGCATGCCTGATGTTTCAGCAGCTACGTTTGCATTGTATCCAAATCCAACAACAGGCAATTTACAGATTGAGTCAACACAAACGATTTCAAAAGTAATTGTGTACAACTTAATTGGACAACAAGTAAAAACTTTCGAAATGCAAGCGGATCAAAACTCAATTGATATTTCAAACTTAAAAACAGGAAGTTATTTTGTAAACCTAAAAAGCACTTCAGGAAACACATATACAAAACTTATTGTGAAGAAGTAATTCGGATCAAAAACTAGTGCTAAAACTTAAAAAAGCCTTGCAATTGCAGGGCTTTTTTGATTTTATATAATTTCAAGCACAACAAATTGACTTGCAAAACATTAAACCGCTACAATCATTTTAAAATCAATCTTTGAATACCGTTTAAGTTCCCATAATTCACGGAATTGTAACCTATCTTTCTACTTTTCTGAATTCTTTCTTAATAGTTTTACAGCATTCTTATTTTTTAAAAAAATAGTATTCTTACATAAAGTGTAACAATTTTACATAAGTCAAAGACAAACTAATATACAAATTCATAAAAAAATTATCCATGAAAAAAAACTACCTTACAATTATCCTCTTACTTGCAATACAATTCACTTTTGCACAAATCGTCAATATTCCTGATGCAAATTTTAAAAATGTTCTTTTAACAAACAATTGTGCAGATTTTGATGGAGATTTAATTCCTGATGGAGATGCTGACACCAATAATGACGGAGAAATTGATGTAATCGAAGCAAATGCAGTGCTCGGGCTTGATTTTGACACCAATAGTATTAGCTCTTTAGAAGGAATTGCCGCATTTACCAATATACGATTATTAAGATGTACCAATAACAATCTTACTGAACTTGACTTGAGTCAAAATGTAACCTTACAATACTTAGTATGTAATAGTAATGATTTAACGGAACTAGATCTAAGTGCAAATGTAAATCTTACTACACTAAATGCAAACTTCAATGTACTGACAACTTTAACACTTGGCAGTAACTCAAATTTAGACTGGGTTCGTTGTGCTGGCAATAATTTAACTACAATTGATCTTTCTCAATTATCTAATTTAAGAAGATTATCTATAAGTAATAATCAACTTACATCCATAAATTTAACTAACAACTTACTTTTAGAACAACTGTTAATATTTAGCAATCAAATCTCATCCATTAACTTGAGTTTCAATGCAAATTTAGATTTGTTAGATATTGATTCTAATCAATTGAATTATTTAGACACAAGTAATAATCCCTTATTAGAAACAGTAGAATGTACATTTAACAATCTTACTTTTCTTGACTTCAGCACTAACACAAATTTAACTGGTGTATTTTGTCAAAACAATCTCTTAACTGGCTTAGATGTTAAAAATGGTACGAATACAAATATCAATTTATTCAATGCAACTAACAACCCTAATTTAACTTGTATCAATGTAGATGACGCAGCCTATTCGCAAAGTCAATCATCTTGGACAAAAGATGCCATTGCAAGTTATGATGCCAATTGTCCTCCTTTAAGTACGGATGAATTCAACACAACGCTTGCCATTTCAATGTATCCAAATCCAACCACTGAAAAATTATATATTGAATCGAAACAACTAATTTCACAAGTAATCGTGTACAACTTAATTGGACAGCAAGTAAAAGCTTTTACGCTACAAAACGATCAAAAATCAATTGATATTTCAACCTTAAAAACAGGAAGCTATTTTGTGAATTTGCAAAGTACTACTGGAAACGTATATACAAAACTTATCGTGAAGAAGTAATTCGGATCAAAGTCAATAGTTAGTGAATATCTTTAAAAGCCTCGCTAGTTACGAGGCTTTTCTTTTGATTAATGAACGCCGCTCATCAACTTTTTAATGAAAGGTGATATCATCATGACAATAATTCCAATGATCGCTGTAAGCACACCAAAAACAGCGTATACAGATACATATTGATACAATTGTTCAAATGCTGCTCCGTTGGTTCCTGAAAAATTGGGGGTCAATCCAGTAATGGTTTCTGTGATGTCTCCCAAAATTCCACTAGCAAACATATTTTCTTCTGTTTCAGAAACAGTCGTCAATTTTGCAATTTTCCCAGCAAAAAAATGTCCATAGAAAGAAGCTGAAAAGAAAACACCCATAATAAACGACAAATACTTCTTTGGAGAAAGTTCGGTCATTTTTGACAATCCAATCGGAGAAATGCACAATTCACCCACGGTTAAAATAAAATAACCTACGAATAAATACCACATGGACGTTTTGGCAAACGCATCCACCGAATTCGCAGACATTGCAAACACAATAAATCCAAGCCCTAACAAAAACAATCCTAACCCTGCTTTGATAGCAGAGTTTGGGTTTTTATTTTTTTGGATTAAAACCGTCCATAACCAAGAAAACGGAATGGCTAACAAAATGATGAATCCAGAATTGATACTGTTGGTCTGCGCAGCATTCAATCCTACCAAATTGATGTTTCTATCTGCAAAAAGTGTTAACGAACTTCCTGCTTGTTCAAATATTGCCCAAAATAAAGCCATTAAAATGGTAAAATATGCGGTGACTAATAAACGCTTTCGCGCGATGGTTCCCACGGAACGATAAATATAAATCATCATAGCTGTAATCGCAATCGTGGCAATCCAAACGATGTAATGTTCGTATTGATTGAACTTGACAATTATCGCAAATATGGGAACTGCCAAAAATGCGCCAAGTGTCACCACTTGTCCTTTGTTCATTCCTAGAAACTTCGTGTTATATACTTTCTGATCAGGCACATTTCCTTTGTCTTGAAATACGTTTTTATTCGTTCCACGATAGAAAAAGAACAATCCCAATAACATTCCAAATCCTGCCAACATAAATCCATAATGCCAACCGTATACTTCCGCAAACCATGCGCATAACAATGGAGCTACTGCGCCACCAATGTTGATTCCCATGTAAAATATGGTAAATCCTGAATCGCGACGTTTGTCTTCTTCGTCATACAAAGCACCCACAAAAGTGGAAATATTCGGCTTAAAAAATCCGTTTCCAACAATAATCAGTGCCAGTGAGCCATAAAAAAATACGGGCAATTCTATCGTTAAGAAAAAATGTCCAAATGCCATCAAAACTCCGCCAAGGAAAATGGCTTTTCTGTATCCAATATAATGATCGGCAATGATGCCACCCAAAACGGGCGTTACATAGACTAATGACATATACGCAGCAAAAATTCCGATAGACATATCATCACTAAACAGTAATTGTTTGGTCATGTACAAAACCAGCAATGCTTTCATTCCGTAGAACGAAAAACGTTCCCAGAGCTCCGCAAAAAACAAATAAAATAATCCTTTTGGATGTCCGAATCGCGTGTCGGAAGTAGTAGAAATTGACATATATAATATCGTTAAATTTTTAGATATTACAAATGTGTACTTCCCTAACTGAAAACAAAAGCCGTGTTGTTAAGTATAGTAAAAAATAATAAGTTGTGCAGATTTGTGTCTGAAACACAATTAATTACAAATATATTTATATTCTTCATTTTCAGCACTTTGCACAAACTCATACAACAAACCTTCATCTATGGTGATGTTTTCTGGTATCATTCGCAATCGATACGTTCCTTCTCCTAAAAAGGTAAAAAGATCACGGCGTTCGAGTTGTTGATGCGTTTCGAGTTGCAAAATTTCATTGATATTTTCAATGATGCGTGTCAAATACGTTTGATTTTTGATTTCACCGCCAGCACTGACCAACATACTTTGTAAATCGCCTGTTCCATAAGCGCGACGAATGGCAAACTTTAATAAATTTTTGTATTGTGTCGTTTTGGAGCCGAAATCAACTTGCGCATTGTTGATATTTTTGGATGGAATACTGAGTTGAATCAGCGACCAATCTAAGAATTTGAGGCGCATTTCGTTTGGTCGTGGTGTGTTTGCTAGTTGAATCACCCAACTTGTCGCCAATACTAAAAACAAAGAAATCAACGAAGTTTTTGCAATAATTTTGATGAGATTCGTGGTGAATTCATCATTAAAACTCAGAAACACTTCGGGCAATTGTGATACAAAAATCAACATCATGATGATAACAGAAAGCATCGCTACCAATTTTAAACCACGATGTACAAAGGTTTTGTAGAATGAAATTAATAATAAAAAACATAAAAATCCTGACAATAGTAAATCGGGAATTGCATTCAGTTTTACGTTGTGATACATATTATCATTCCCAAAAATACTAGACATCAAAAGCGTAATAGAAGTGACCGCAATGATGATTCCGACAATAATTTTTACATTTTTTGTATTGTTGTAGATAAATTTTGGCGCGTAATAAAAATAGAATAACGCCAAGAGTAAAAACAAGTTATTGACAATCGACAATAGATTCACGCCCACTTGATAGGTCATAGTTTCCGAAAATTCAAATCGCTTGGAAACATACGCCCAAATTCCAGAACCCACCCAAACAAACATCGCAAGACTTAAGTATAACAATCCGCTGTCGACACGCTTTTGTGATTCGTCTTCTTCTAAAATCTGACGAAATCGTTTCCGAATGTTCGAGTAAATTGCCAATAGCAAAATCGCTCCAATAAAGGAAATGAAAATATGTGCGAGGTTATGAAATTGTGCTACATCGGTCATTTAATGAATTGAAAGATTAAAAAATTGAATGATTGAAAAATTAATTAACGTCCACATTTTCAAATTGACTCATTTTTAAATTATCAAATTAAGACATTGAGTTATTGAGTTATTGGGTTATTGGGTTATTGGGTTATTAAAAATAAGTAAGTTACAATATTATTACATTGTCAAATTAACACATTATCAAATCTTCAAATGACACTATTTTCAAATTGAAACATTACCAAATCTTCAAATTGCTACATAAGTACATTGTCACATCTTCAAATTATCAAATTGAGATACTATTCATCACCCAAAATCTTACGAACCAAGTCTTTTTTAGTAGCTTCATCATCACCAAATAACCAACGAAGTACGTTGTCTTCCCAAATATCGGCATGTTGTTTTTCATCGATAATATTACGCTGCATTGCTAAATCCAACAGTTTTCCAGGATACGATGATTGCGCATCACTCACCATTTCTCCCAACGGATATGGATCGTCTAATCCCATAATAATCTGCTTACTTCCCTGACGATCAACCATCAATTTAAACGAATCGGTATCGTGTACCAACGTATCAAAATAAATATTTGGATGTCCAACGGCTTTTCGTGGATGTACTTTTCCTTCAAACAAATCTGGTCGTCCATCAAATCCTTGAATTCGTCTTCCTAAATTCATTTGTGCCAATTGTCCACCATGTGCAAAACAAGTTCGTATGTGTGGAAACCGTTCTTGCATTCCATTTAAAGTATAAAAATGATACGCATCGCCACATTGTGCCAACATCCAAATTAAGTGAAAACGCCAGTTTACATTTTCCAATTTGATCATTTTATCGCCATCATACGGGTGAATTTCAATGGCAAGTTTATATTTATTTGCCAATTCAAAAATGGGATCATTTTCTTCATCAAACACCGATCGCCATTGTCCTATGGAATCCATAAAGTGTGTTGGCAAACATAAAACACGCAAGCCTAATTCTTCAACACATCGTTCTATTTCCCACAATGCACCATGAATAAAACCAGGATGTACAACAAATCCACAAGTAAATTTTGAAGGATGATCTAGCTGTACTTTTGCATTAAAATCGTTCTGAAAACGCAGTGCATGTTTCATGGCTTCCAAGCGCAAACCATTTCCATACAGTTGTGAAAGATTTAAAATAACGGCATGATCTATTTTATTGAGTTCCATCCAAGCGAGCTTTTCATCTAAGAAAAAACTTGAATCTGTTACGGGACGTTTCCAATCGTCCTGCAACATATATTTTCGTTCATCATCTACCCAGAAAATCTTTTTATCCTTCATAAATTGAGGGATTTGTTCTGGATAAGGCAACAAATGTGAATGTCCGTTTATACGCAGTTTTCGTTTCAAGGTGTTGGTGTTTTTGGGGTGTGACTCTAAATGTTCACTTCGAGTTCCTCAATGTACTTTTCAGTTATTTCTTACTATCTATTTTTTAGTAATACTGAATAGTTGGCTTCTGAGCGAAGTCGAAGGACAATCCTTCACACGTAATTCATCCTATAAAAATACTATTTCTTATAGAAATTGTGTTGTATTTAACGTTTTAAAATCTTTAAGTTATAAAAAAAAGAAACCTTTACTCCTTTTTGAATTTTCAAAAGGAATAAAGGCAACTATATTTTATGGTTGGTTATGAATTTAACTTACAACTACAGCTGATGTTTTTCGAGCACTTTTTAATGTAATTGTATTATCTAATTTGTTTTGATAAGAAAATGTTGTTTCACGTCCTTGTTGTTGCGCTACTACTTTCACTGGAAATACAAACGAAGCTGCATCTAAATCTAGTTCATGAGATTCCGCATTTTGACTGTAATTCTCAATCAATCCAGCAAACTCATTGGCTAATTTTTCATTTAGAATGTAAAATTTACTCGCACCATTATTTTTTACAATTAATGCTAACTCTTTACTTTCAAAACCTAACATTGGCTTTTTGTGAAGTGGAATTGCAAAACATGAGCTGTTTAATTTTACTACTTCAGTCGCGTTATACAAATAGCCTTCTTCTTTCAAAACTGTCATCAATCGTTGGTGTGTGTTTACAACTCCGCTTGATAAGTTTGAAATAGAAAGGTGTTCAACAGAACTTAACAAACGATTAAATCCTTTTCCAATTTTGGAAATTGAGATTCCGTTGTTACTAGCTAAAGCACTACTAGGGAACATAGAGAGCGCACCGGCGCCCATTACACTGGATACAATAAAGTTTCTTCTATTCATAATGGTTATTTATTAATTGCCATGTTTTATACATTGCAAATAGTGGTTTTTCGGAATCCAATTTAAGACTTTTTTAACACTTTTGTTAATTAATCGTCAAAAAATGTTAAAGTCAGGTAGTTATACGTTTATGTTGTAAGAATTTTATAAATACATTTAGGTGTTAAAAGTGTCGTTTGATCTCAATAATACTTAACGTGATAATATAGTTATCGCTAAAACTTACAATGATTTCGTTCGCCCGCCATCTACAGGAACGTTGATTCCGTTAATATAAGAAGCGGCTTCAGTTGCCAAAAACGCGATGGCATTGGCTATTTCTTCGGGTTGTGCAAATCGTTTGGCAGGCACGGCATTTTTCATTGTGTTGCTAACCTCATCTTCTGTTTTACCAGTTTTAGCAGCTTTGTTTTTTATGATTTCCGTTAAACGTTCCGTAGCCGTTGCGCCTGGTAATACATTGTTTACCGTAATTCCAAATTGCCCTAATTCATTGGCTAAGGTTTTAGACCAATTAGCCACCGCACCACGAATGGTATTGGAAACGCCCAAACCATCTAACGGTTGTTTTACAGAAGTAGAAATCACGTTGATGATCCGTCCGTAGCAAGCTTCTTTCATTCCTGCCACCACACTTTGCACCAATACATGATTGCATTTTAAATGTTGTGTAAACGCGCGCTCAAATTCGTCAATTTTTGCATTGAATACAGGTCCACCAGCAGGTCCACCGGTATTATTAATCAGAATATGAAACGGATGATTTTCTTTGATGAATGCTTCCATTTTTTCACGTAATCCATCAGGATTTTGAAAATCTGCCACAATGTAACTGTGTTTTTGTCCTTTGGAAGTGTCTAATTCAGCAAGCACATTTTTGAGTTTTTCTTCGTTTCTAGCAGTGAGTGTTACGTTTGCACCTAACGTTGCTAATTGTTGCGCTGTTGCTTTTCCAATTCCTTGTGTACTTCCGCAAACGAGCGCGTTTTTATGTTGTAAGTTTAGATTCATTTGTTTTCAGTTGTCGGTTTTCAGTTTTCAGTTGTCGGTTGCGAGTTAATTTGTTCTTTTTTACTCTTAACTCATCACTTTTAACTCATCACTTTTAACTCTTAATTTTATTGTTATTTGTTTATTTGTTTATTTGTCGATTCGTTGGCTCTTGGCTCTCACTTCGACTTCGCTCAGTGTGCGCAAATTCTACTTTTTAAAAATTTATAATTCCGAGCTACTTATACTTTATACATATATTTTTTGGCTCCGTAAAGAAACGCAGTGCTTCCATGCCACCTTCACGTCCGACGCCTGAGTTTTTCATGCCGCCGAAAGGTGTACGCAAATCACGCATAAGCCATGTATTAACCCAAACAATTCCTGCTTCGAGTTTTTTGGACATATTCATCGTGCGATTCAAGTTGTTTGTCCACAAAGTTGCTGATAATCCATACCGAACGCCATTTGCCATTGCCAAGACTTCTTTTTCTGTATCAAACGGCATCATCGTCACAATGGGCCCAAATATTTCTTCTTGATTTACGCGACATTGATCGGTTTGTACTTCTATCACGGTTGGTTCTAAGTAGTAACCGTTTTCAAAACCTTTAACCGTAACTTCATTTCCACCACATAAAACGACACCACCTTCTTCTTTGGCAATGTTTATGTATGATGTTACTTTTTCCAAATGTGGCTTGGAAACTAAGGCGCCAATTTTCGTGGTTTCATCAAACGGGTTCCCCACTTTTAGTGCTTTTACACGTGCCACAAAGTCCGTTTTGAATTTGTCATAAATGCTTCTTTCCACAAAGATTCGAGAACCACATAAACAAATTTGTCCTTGATTCGCAAACGAAGATCGCACTGTAACATTCAACATTTCATCATAATCGCAATCGGCAAAGATGATGTTTGGATTTTTTCCACCCAATTCTAGCGACAATTTTTTAAACATGGGTGCTGCCGTACGAGCAATATGCGCGCCTGTGGCTGTTCCGCCTGTAAAGGAAATTGCTTTAATGTGTGGATGTTCCGTAATGGCTTGTCCCGTAGTATGTCCCAAACCATGAACAATATTTAAAACTCCTTTCGGCAAGCCAGCTTTGGTGCAAATTTCACCTAATAAATACGCCGTCATTGGCGTGACTTCACTTGGTTTTGCTACCACTGTATTTCCTGTGGCTAACGCGGGCGCAATTTTCCATGTAAATAGATATAGAGGTAAATTCCAAGGAGAAATACAACCCACAACTCCGATGGATTGTCGCAGCGTGAAATTCATGGCATTTAATCCAATACTTTCGTGTGCTTCACTTGAAAATTGCGTGATGGCTTGCGAAAAGAATCTGAAATTACTCGTCGCTCTCGGAATGTCAATTTGTGTGGCTAAGCTTACTGGTTTTCCATTGTCTAAAGATTCTGCATACGCCAAGTCTGCTATGTTTTCTTCTATTAACGAAGCGATGTTATTTAGAATTCGACTGCGCTCGTCCAACGTTGTGTTGGACCAACTTGGAAACGCTGCTTTTGCTGCTTGATATGCCGCTTCTACATCTTCCACAGACGAATTCGGAATCTGTCCGTAGACTTCACCGTTGGACGGATTGTAATTGTCAATCCATTCGTTGCTTTTGGGTTCAACGTAACTTCCGTTGATGTAGTTGAGAATTTTTTTCATTGTCAAAGTGCTTCGGCAAAACTGATTAATACTATGTTTTCTTTTAAAAGGTCTTTTTTTAACGTTTTTATGAATGTATTATATGTATCAGATTGTGGAGTTTTAACATCTATAAATTGTTTCCATTTTTTCATAATTTTTGGAGCAATCATGTCTTTCTTTTTTGACAATTCTTGATTTTCGTCCCAAGCTAACAGGATGTATTTTATATTTTCATACACACTCACATCTTCAATAACACTATACATTGCTTTAGTCGTTTTGATAAGCTTGTACTGTTCTTTAGATAGTTCTTTTATTCGCTCTCCTACTTTAAAATTTAAACAGTCTATCAATTCTATATTTTCTATTTCGTCGAGACTCACTTTTTGTTTTGTCCCTTCTAAAGCAAAATCAATAGTATCTCTATTAGCATTTACCGTGATAATATGCGGGTAAATTGTTAATTCTCTATTACCTCTTTTTGCTAAATATGCTAATATATCGTCATATACCCTAAACTCATAATCGTAATAAAAGTATACATATCCTGAATATTTCTGTCCTTCGTTGCTTTCAATGTTTATAAAAAAACGATATGCATATCCCGCATCTGTAGCAAATCCTTTGAAACAATAAAAGAGAGAAATTAAGATAAAAACTTTTTTCATCATTGTTTTTTATACGCCATTACTTTAATTTCCACTACCAAATCTGGATGTGGCAATTGATGCACCGCAACTGTCGTTCGTGTTGGACCTGTTTCTTTATCGAAGAATTCGCCGTAGGCTTTATTGTAACCCGCAAAATCATTCATATTGACAAGAAATGAAGTCACATCTACCACATCCGCCAAACTTGCGCCAACAGCTTGTAAATTTTTGTCAATGTTTTTTAAGACTTCACGCGTTTGCGTACCGATGTTTAAGTGTTTCGTGCCCATTTCGTCAATGATATCCACGCCAGCAATGGTATTATCTGGTCGTCGTGAACTTGTGCCTGATACAAATATAAAGTCGCCCACCCGTTTTGTGTGTGGATATGCGCCTCTTGGTGTTACTTTTTTTTCCATAGTTGTTATGTTGTGTAATTGTCTTCTATTTCTTGATGTCAATTTAAGGTTTTGAGTCTTTCGAATCACATCAAGCATTATTGAGATCTAATATAGTTTCTTGCACTTTGTCAGTTCGAGCGCAGTCGAGAACCTACAAAATGCTATTTTTTTATTGAATCTACATAGCTATGCTAAGTATTTTTATGAAAATACCGGGCGAAGCTATCGAGAGCTTTTTGAACTTAGAATGCATCTCGACTGCGCTCGATGTGACAAGTGCAATTTACTATTATTCTTTGTATTTAAAATGTGTTGCGTTTCTACATTCAGCTAATATTTGAAGCATATCATAGTTTCCATCTATCAATGCTCGTTTCTTTTGACGACTCCATTTTTTTATTTTCTTTTCAAAATATATTGCCTGTTCAACTTCATTAAAGTCTTGATAAAATATTAATTCTAAAGGTCTTCTTTTATATGTAAAACATTCTCTGTTCAATCCTTCATGATGCTCATTAATTCTTCTTTCCAAATTATTTGTCATTCCAACATAAAATAATTCATCTTTACATTTTAAGATATATACATAGTATGCTTTCATTTTGCCTTTTTACAGTTAAAGTGTTTGTTTCCTTTTGTCAGTTCGAGCATTATTGAAATCAACATATATTTTGATTGAAAATACCAGGCTAAGCTATCGAGAACCTTTTGAACTTAGAATGCATCTCGACTGCGCTCGATGTGACACTTAGTTATGTTTTTTTATTTAACATTTAACTTTTTAATTTCGTTATTCCTTGGCTCTTGGCTCTTAAAAGTATTTTTTTTCAATTTAAAATTCAACATTTAACATTTAATATTTCATTCCTCCATCGCTTCCGCGAGCTCTAACAATTTATAAATCGTTTTCCAATTTCTGGTGGTAGCTTGTGTTTTGAGTTTTCGCTCAAAGAGATTATTCGTGAGTTTCGTACGCCCAAAACCAGTTGGACAATCTAAATATATTTCTGAACCAATGATTTCAAAGCGATCTTCTTTGCTGTCAATTTCAATCGTAGTTTCTTTTGGAATGGTTGCTAGAAACGTAATTCCTTGTTTTGAAATGTCTGCTTCTGTAAACGGATTGTTAGCGATTGCCGTTTTCCATTGATCGATGGTTTTGACCAACACAGGAACTTCATAATCGTACTGCTTTTTGATCGCTTCCGCAATTTGATTTCCCAATTTTTCTTGATGTTGATTCGCTGCTTTGAAAACTACATTTCCACTTTGAATATAGGTTTGAACTTCTTTAAAACCGAGTGTTGATAATAGCGCGCGCAATTCTGCCATAGGTAGTTTTTTACTTCCTGAAACGTTAATTCCGCGTAAGATGGCGATGTAAATCATGTTGGTTGGTTGTGTACGTTTCAAAGATACATTTTTTTGGTTGGATTTTTGGGTTGTCAGTTCTTGGTTGTTGGTCATTAGTTGGTAGTGGTCAAGAAGGAATAGTAAAGGAATCTTTTACTTGATGAAGCTAGTATGAGATTGCTTCGCTTGCGCTGGCAAAGACGTTTCTTTTTTATGTTTTGTATTGAACTTGTATCTGATTAAGGAAAACCACATTGTGTATGTGTAATCTTTGTTATATCATTACAAAAACTACAATTCACGCTAAAATGCTTCCTTGGAAACTTAGGTATACTATCATGAAAACTAAACTCATTATTGAGTTTGAGTATCTCAAATATAGAATCAAGTCCTTTTTCGGGTTTAAAACAGTAGGATTTGATGAACCTTATAGTCTTATAACCTTTAAGATATTAAAAAAGCATACACTTCCTAAATTCTCTATGGGAGTTTCAAACTATACTGAAAACATAGATACTATTGATCTCGTTAAAAATCATGGAAGAAGTTTAAGAATTGATAAAGGTGATTATCTTTCCATTCATTTGAATCCTAAGAAAAAGCAAGTAAGACTTACTGTCGGAGAAAACATGAATAGTTATATCAATGAAGTTACAAAGCAAGAAATAGAAGATGAAATGATTCAGTATATACAAAAAAATGAAATTCTTGCAGGATTGGAAATTGGCATCAAAAAAATAAACCAACTCATTACTTCTTAAAAATTTCCAAATTATCCACCAAATTCAATTCTTCGCTGATATATATCATTGTTGTACTTCTGAAAATCAAATAGTTTTGTCAATAAAGAATAGAAATTATGAAAGCACTCTATTATATTTTGACATTATTACTTTTGGCAAGCTGTTCCACTGCGAGAATGACAGATACTTGGACCAATAAAGAATATACTAATTATCAACCTAAAAAAGTATTGATTGTTGGACTTACCGAAAACCTTACTGCACGACAACTATTTGAAGAACAATTAAAGAACGAACTTATAGCAAGAGGCATCGAAGCTGTGGAAAGTTACACGGTATTTAAACCTTCATTTACGAACTTAAAACAAACTGAAGAGGCTATTGAGCAAGAAATTAAAAGGGTTTCCACACAGGGGTTTGATGCGATTTTAATTTCTGCAGTAAAAGGAATCGATGAAAAAGAAACTTATAGCGGAGATCAATACCGAACAGATTATTATTGGAGGCGTTTTGGGCGTTATTATTATTATTACCAAGACGTTTATTTAGTGAAAGGCTATTACAATAGATATAAAGTGTATCATATTGAAGCCTCGTTATACAATTTAAAAGAAAACAGTGATAAATCGCTTGTTTGGGTAGCATCTTACAATATCGTGGATCCCAAACAAATTAGTGCTACAGTAACAAATTATGTGACTGCTATTATTAAATCCTTAGAACAAGAACAACTTATCCCAAAAAAATGATGTTATGAAAGTACTCGTTTATAGCGCCCAAGATTACATTACACCATATTTAAAAAAAGCAAATAAAGAAAAACATACGCTCACTTTTATTAAAGAAGCTTTGTCGTCAGAAACCGCTATGAAAGCCGTTGGTTATGATGCAATATCTATATTTTCTGTAGATGAA
The DNA here is from genome assembly GCA_964351775.1 of uncultured Kordia sp. Taxonomy (GTDB): domain Bacteria; phylum Bacteroidota; class Bacteroidia; order Flavobacteriales; family Flavobacteriaceae; genus Kordia. The sequence goes on from CAYGPQ010000090.1 coordinate 15,575, forward strand.
GCCAGTTTTGTTACGATTGAAAAACTAAAAGATTTTGGCGTAAAGTATATCACATTACGTTCTGCGGGTTATGATAATGTAAATTTAATAGCCGCTTCAAAATCACATATCAAAGTAGCTAATGTTCCTGCGTATTCACCTTATGCAATTGCGGAACACGCCACAAGTTTATTATTGGCGCTCAATAGAAAATTAATAACATCCAATCAGCGCGTTGCACGTTATAATTTTGATATCAATACTTTAATTGGGTTTGATTTGAATAAGAAAACTGTCGGTATTATTGGCACGGGCAAAATAGGATCTATTATGTGTAAAATCATGCATGGTTTTGGTTGTAAATTAATAGCGTATGATATTGAAGAAAATCACGATTTGATTGAACATTATAATCTGAAATATCTCCCATTACAAAGTTTGTGTGAACAAGCAGATATCATTTCCCTGCATGTACCTTTAAACAAAGAAACACACCAATTAATTAATGAAGATTTACTCTCTAAAATGAAAGATGGCGTGGTCATTATCAATACCGCAAGAGGTCGTGTGATTCATACGGAACATGTACTAAATGCTTTAAAAAGTGGTAAAATAGGTGCTTTGGGAATCGATGTCTATGAAAATGAAAAAAATATTTTCTTTCAAGATCATTCTCATGATATTCCTGATGACACAATGCTTATTAGCTTAAATAAGATGCCCAATGTATTAATTACCGGACATCACGCATTTTTAACGGAAGAAGCACTAACAAATATTGCAGAAACGACCATCTATAATTTAGATTGTTGGAATAAAGGTGAACATACAGAAAATGAATTGAATTAGTTGCTCATAACCTAAACCCATTATTGTATTCGAAATTGATGTAAAAAATAAAACAACGTATCGCTGTTTAAATAGTCTGACAAATTCCATAACTTTAGATCAACCAAAACTCTACAATTATGAGCGAGCTAAAAAAAGAAGATATTCAACAAGAAGTATTTGACTTATATGATGATTATGCACATAATAAAATTGGGCGTCGTCAATTTGTAGAACGGCTTTCTATATATGCCGTAGGAAGTGTTACCGTAGGTGCGCTGTTGAGTTTTATGACACCTAATTATACGGATATAATCACAGTTCCGAAAGATCATCCAAGTTTGCAATCTGATTATATTACCTACGAATCTCCAAAAGGTGGCGGCACTATTAAAGGATTGCTTTCTTTACCAAAAGATATTTCTAAAAAAGTGCCTGGTGTTGTGGTGGTTCATGAAAATAGAGGTCTAAATCCGTATATTGAAGATGTGGGAAGACGTACGGCGTTGGATGGTTTTATTAGTTTAGCTCCTGATGCTTTATCGCCCCTTGGTGGTTATCCTGGAAATGACGACGACGGAAGAACAATGCAAAAACAACGTAATCGCGATGAAATGTTGGAAGACTTTATTGCTGCGTTTGAATATTTAAAAAAACACCCAAATTGTAATGGAAAAATTGGTGTTGTCGGATTCTGTTTTGGCGGCTGGATTTCCAATATGATGGCGGTGAAACTCAACGATTTGGCAGCAGCTGTTCCCTTTTATGGAAGACAACCAACTGATGAAGATGCTGCGAAAATTAAAACACCATTGTTACTTCAATATGCCGAATTGGACACGCGTGTGAATGAAGGTTGGGAAGCGTATGAAAAAGTATTAAAAGCAAACGAAATAACACACACAGCACATTTTTATCCAAATGTAAATCATGGGTTTCATAACAATACAACTCCACGATACGATAAAAAAGCAGCAACCTTAGCTTGGGAACGAACCATTGCATTTTTTAAGGAGCATTTGGGGTAGTAAGCAATTAATTACAATCACATTTCATGGGCTTCGACTGGCTTCCCGCTAAAAATTATAAGCGACATTATATTTGTTTAAACTGTCAAAAAGGATTAAAACGTGCTTCAAAAGAAGACATGAAACATCCAGTGGATGATGACTTTTCAAATTTAATGAACGATTATTACGCAACAACTTCACAAACAGATATTGTAAAATATATCAATGCAGCGTATGAAAAAATTAAAGTTTCCTGTCCGCAATGTAAAAACGCAATGAAGCAAGTTCATTATGATTTTGAAGTGCCTTCGCAACGCGATACGAAATCTTGGAAACACTTGCGTGAAATAGTACAAACTACAATTGATTACGAAACATATATTCATTGGCATCGTATTCAATTGCAAAGAACTGCATCAAATACTGAAAAATATACATTGTTAATTCAGAATTTGGAGAAGTTAAAAAAAACTCTAAAAGTCATTATTACTTCTTAATTATGAATATTTCATCCTTTCAAAAAAATGGCTTCGCTATTCTAGATCGAATGTTTTCAGCTATTGAAATCGATTCGATAATTTCCTGTATTGAAAAAGCTGTTGCTGAAAAAAAACTCGATGAAAGTTCTCAGAATTTATTTGCGATCAGACAAGTAATCACTAAAATTCCCGAACTAAAACCGTTATTATTTACAGAGAAGTTTCACGAGTTGTTAGAAACCATTTTTGACGAACCCTATTTTTTAACCAAAGCGATCTATTTTGACAAACCGAGCGAATCCAATTGGTTTG
>CAYGPQ010000091.1:0-7959 GCA_964351775.1 uncultured Kordia sp.
CCAGCTGGCTACTTCGCTAAAAAGGTATACCATACCTTTTTTTAACGCTCGTCCCTGACGTTAAATGCCAAGTACTTCATAAACTACTAATGATGTTACTAATATCATGCACCCATGAGTTTTCACGGCGTTAAATGCCAAAAACAGCTTTCAGTTTCGATTTAGGAGATTCCCGCCATAGTTTATCTTGAGCGGAGTCGAAAGGCAGGATCAGGATGTCAAAGAACGTTTTATTTTAGGTTATGCGGTTATTAAACAGCCGTAGCCTTTGCTTTTACTGGTGGCAATAGCCGTTAGTGGTGGTAATAGAATGTTTATAGCAAATGTAAGTTGTACGCCGCGCTCAAAGAAAGTACCGTGTGGTTTGTAGGTGCGAAAGTTGGTAGGTGCGCTTATGTTTTGTATTTCCAAAGTAAAGTTTGGCAGTGAAAAACCTAGTTGCTTGTGTACCAATTCATAGATGTTGTTTTTTAAACGCGTTGTAATGTCGTCAATGTCTTTCCACAAATCGTGTATGTTTTGATAGGTTTTCCGTTTGCTATGCGGAAATAAGTAGCGTTCTATATGATAGGTTTTCGGTGTTTTTAATAGCATAGGCGTGTAATACGCGGTTTGCTGAAAGGTGTTCGTTGCGCTGTCAGGATGCTTTTTAGCGTAGGCTTCTGCAAAATACGCCACCGCCCACGAAGCTTCTTTTCCAATGCCAGCCAATGCCGCATAACCGCCATCGTTTCTAAATTGTATGACAGGATATTCCGAATCTTTGTTATGAAATAAATAATACAATTCTGGATGATCGGTTTGTTTTACAAAGTCCAAAACGTCGCCTTGCCACTTTCCCGTTCCTAACGAATAGGTCGAATGTTCCGTGATGGGAATGGGACGATTATAAAATGTAATTTGTGTGATGACTTGTGATGACATTGCTTGCGTTTATAGGTTTTGTAAAAAGTTATCAGTTTCATCTGAACCCATCCATTGGTTGAGATCATTTTTTTTGTTTTCATCAAAATAACCTTCTCGATGTTTTGGTGCTTTTCTATTTCGTAATTGGATGATGATATTCTTCAAATATTCCAATTCAACTTTATCCGTAATGAATTCATCATTTTGCATGACTAGCCATTCGTTCATTTTCGCTTTCAGTATTCCGTAACTCGTTATTTCCGAAAGCCAACTGGTTAATCCTTTTACTAGAATACGGTCAATTTTTTCTTGTTTCTCTTTTGCTGCTTTAGCTTCGGCTTTTTCTAGTCTAATCCTTTTCTCTTCAGGATATTCTAGTGGTTGTATTCCTAAAAAATTAGTGAACCTTGGCAATGCTTTCTTTTCTGTTTTTATTCTAGCAAACGTCGCCAAATCCATATACGAAAGCTTTTTTGTTTGTGTTGAAAATCGTGCCATCGCAATCAATTCCTGTAATTGCTCACTTTTTGACCAAGTGCCATCAAATCCATTGTGTATCCACCACAATTCCATATACTTTCTAAAAGCCAGCATTGCTTGATTTCGTATAGCAGTATCCATTAAAACATCTATTTGTACTGCGCCATATCCGTACGGTTTTGCCATGCCAATTCCATGATGACAGTCTTCCACACCATTAAATGTTAATGCACATAACAAAGCTCCTAATTCGACAGGTAATAAGTTATGATAAACTATTTTCGTCGTAAACACAGTTTCTGTGTTTATAGGTGTAAATGTTGTTGAAATTTTCGATTTATCTACTTTTCCTTTATTGTAAATATTCTTTATCGGATAGCGCTTTCTTCCTGCTAAAGTTGATTCATTGTTGTAAGTTTGATAGTCTGTACTTATTTCGTTATCTGAATTTTCAAGAAATTCTTGTTTGAGATAGAAAGGATAATAACTTGCCTTTGGACCACCTAAAATCAAAGTTTTAGCCGCACCAGTTACTTCGTCTCCGTTAGCATATGCATGTTTGAAACTAACTCTTCCTTTGATACTTTCTTTTTCTTCCGAATAGCCAAATAATGTTTCCACAAAATCTTTCTTTACTATTGAATGTTCTCTTGGAATAAGTTCTTTTACAGAATATCTGCACTTTATTTTATCTTTCTCAAACCGATGATCGTTTACTTTTTGAAGCTTTCCGAAGGTAAGAATTTCCAAGACACTCGCTATCGTTCCTTTGATGCTGCTTCCAGGAATACAGAAACGATCGTCATGCTTCATGAACTCATATTCTTGATGAACGTTTTGGTCAGGAACAGTAGATTTTCCTCTTACAAAAATTGGTGTTTTTGCTGTAATTGTTAGATCAATGACTCCCGATACTGCTCCTTGTAATGGAACATCTTGACTTACGGCGTCTGCCCATGCTGGAAGACATACGTTTTCGTTGATTGGGACAAAGTTATAGGCTGATGTTACGGTGCTCATGAGTTGATTCCTTTAAAGATTTGATGACTGTATACGTATTCTTGAAAACGCTCTGAATCTTTACTTTTTTCAGAATTTTCTTTTGGGAATTTACCCGAAAACGGATCGTTTTGTTTCTTGAATATTGGAATGAATTCTAAGGCTTTAATTTTAATCCCTTTATCTTCATCCTCTAGGGCTTTATCTGCGGGAAAGGTTTCTACGGGTTTTAAATCTTTAAAATTTATGCTTTTATAACAATAATACACGCCATCTATATTTTTGATGGTCAGACTGATCGTTTCTTTGGTATTCACCAACAAACCTTCTATAATGAAAGGAATGTTTGAGGTAAAGTACTTCCTATAATTGACTACTTCATTTTTGAAAATAAAAGGCGTGCTTTGATCGTCTTGCCATAGGTAACCGCTCCAAGACAATTTAATGTCATCAAGCAAGTCCCATAGTTCATCTTTCGTTATTTGTTGTGTGATTGTATTTTCCATAATCTAATTCGCTACTTTTAAAAATCCGTTTCCGTTAGTGGTGTTTCCTCCTACTGCTAATTGACCATTTTTAAGATCGTCAATGGCTTTGTTGAATGCTTGTAGTGCATTTTCTTTCAATTCATCTTGATTTGACAACCATATTTTTAAACTCGTCGGTTGTTTAATGGCGTATACTTTTTCAGAGAAGAGCATTTTGTCAATAGTACCACCTGTAAAACGATCAATGCTGTTGTGCTGAAAAGGTGTTTCTGCAACCTTGTCTTTATCAATCGTAACATCTTCCACAATAACATTTCCAATATGACCATTTTCATTTTCAGCAGCACTTCCAAATAAGCTTTCCAATTCTTTGTGTGCTTTTTCTTGAAGTTCTATATGTTTTTGTAATGAATTGTGTTTAGCAGCCCAATCATACGCAGGACATAAGTAATAGAACGTTCGGTGTCGCAATACGCCTTTGATAGAAGCACCCGGAATCACATAATTGATGTCAGCTTTACTAAAGTTTCCATCAACTTTCCATAACATACTTTTTTCTTTCAGATTGGTGGCGTTTACCTCATCATCTCCATAACCGATTCCGATATGAATGGCGTCGGTCGTAAATTTGAATTCTTCGTATAGTTTGAAAACTGATTCTGTTGTTTTTTCTTTAAAAATATCTCCATCAATGATTTTCGAATATGGCGTAAACACACAGAAATCTTTTAGATCGTCTATGTTTTTTAAGTCATACTTTCTACGAACTACTGAAATCGGCTTGATGCGTCCTAAACCATTGGTAGCTTGACTTCCCAATAAGAAATCTGGACTGTACAATAGGTTTAAGAGTTCTTCCCAAATTTCGTCTTGTGCTTCTGTAACTTCTAGTTTTAATTGCAGTTGAAAACGACTTCCTTTGTGTACAATGGCATTGGTGAATTTCCCTTGTCCATCCGTAACGCCCAAATGATTGATGCGTACATGTTCACGATTTGGTAATATTTTGTACTGCTTTAGTAATTTATCTTGAAAGACTTCATTGTTCAACGTCGTATATACGTTTCCTGTACTGTCTTGCAACAACGCATCATTCACAATTAATGACGAACCTTTTCCTGTATTTTTCTTTGTATTTGGTTCCGTATCTTTTCCTAAAAATTCTAGCAACTTTTCAGAAGCCAACGATTTGATGACTCCTTTTAGCGAAGTCCCTGGAATGACAGGTAAATTGTTCCAATCTCTGCGTACTTGCGTATCGCTGTAACTGTTTTCCAAACCACTGGCAATACAAAGCGGACTTTGCAATTCGATGGTAATATTTGCGAGATATTTAATCATTTTTCAAGGTTTTAGGTAGTTCCACACTTATTTTTAGCAAGAGTTCAACACAATAGGCTTGTTCTAAAAGTTCTTTAATCTTGTATACTTGTTCTCTACTCCAGTTTGCATTCGCTTTTTCACGTAGATACCCTTTGTCTGAATCCACCAATTTTTCACGTAAGGTTTGTTTTGGTGTTTCAGAAGCCATCGCTTCTAGGACATAGTTTCGGATTGCGCCCCATTGACTTTTTTTGGTGTGTTTAAATAAATCCTTATACTTTTTAATGAACTCTTTTGTTTCATCATAAGTTGCATTATCTTTTTGAATCGTTTCATGTCGTTGTGAAAGTTGTTTTATGAATTCACTTTCTGTAGTTTTTGATTCGCTATTACGATGAACTCTAATATCTTCATCTTTTTTAAGTTTGTGAACCGTTTCGCTATGTAAAAATTCAGGGTTGACTAAAATCTGTCCAAAACCTTCTGATTTGTGAACGCCTACTCCATTGTTTTGTATTTCTGCGCTAATTTCAATTTCTTGTCCTTTTGGATCACTTTCAAAAACCAATACACTTCCTTTTTTAATCGCCATACGATCTGCATCTTCATTTCTTCTTTTGGAATTATAGGTATGAAATGATTTGAATTGGATGAAAGAAGCTTCGTTGTTTAATTTTGCATTTTCTATTCCAAAGTCTTTTGCGTTGATTTCAGTAGCATAGTGTCCAAATTTATTTAAAAAGATCAAATCGCTCAGCGCATAAATGGTGATTTTTTTATCTTTTACGTTCGTTGCTTTTTGAGTTTCTAAATCTTCAGAAATATCAATGGCTACATGTCCAAATTCTCCTTTGGAAGTCCCGATATAATGATCTCCTTTGAGTTTTTGAATTTCTTCTACTATTTCATCAGATGAATTATCTATCGAAATAGTACTTTGAAATTGCACACCTCTTTTTAGAAAGCTGTATAAATACATACTTTCGTCTTTTGAACGTCTGCTTTCCAATTCTCTTGCTGATTTTAAACGTTCGCCTTGAGGCACATTAAAAAACAATGCTTCTGAACCTTTAGGAATGATAAAACCTTCTTTTTGTTGCTTTTTGTCTTCTTTTTTTGGAAAAAAAGTTACCCCTTTTCCGTCTTTAGTTTTGTGCAATGAGAATGGCACAGGAAATCCAACTTGGTTTTTATATACCGGATACGCGTTCCCAAAACGTACGTTTCCAGAATGAAATAATTCGTAAACTGCATTTTTACATTGATCTTTTAAAGCTGTGTAAGAATGCTTTGCGACCAATCCTAAGAGTTTTGCACCTTGTATATAATCAACAACGTCCGATTGCACTTCCGAACCTGATTGCGTTCGTAACACCAACGGTTCTTTTGCGGTAATGGTTACTGTATATTGTTTCATGCTTCTTCAATTTTAACAACACAACTGCCCAAGCCTTTGTATCGATCTTTTCCAACTTCTTTGATTAATCCTGCCATGAGATGCAGGTCTTGTTTTAGTTTTTCTAGCGTAGCTTCAGAAATATTTTCTATCGTGATTGTTCCATAAAGTTGCATCGGAATGACCACTTTAGTGGTACGAAGTGAGTGTTCTTTGGCTTGTTTGGTATCTGCTTCAATTGCAGTCGACGTCAAATTATTAAAGAATAAATAGTGATAATCTTCTGAAACAAATTCTTGTAAACGCGTGGTATTGAATTTGATATTTCCTTCTTTTAATTTAGAGCCAAATAATTCTATCAAGTAATCTTTTGGAGTCGGAAATGCATTGCATTTTTCTAATACAGCTATTTGTTCTCTAAAAAGTCCTTTTATAGCTTTTCCTCCGAAAATGGGATGTCCATCTTCTAGTATCGGACTGTTATCGACGCCGATACTTTGTCCTTCTTTGTCTTGATGCAACCAATAGGAATGAAAGGTTACGGAATAGGAAAGTGTGTTCATGTGTTTGCGAATTTTTGAAGGTTGATCAGATTGTATAAGTATGGTAAATCAAGTTTTTCCTTTTGCATATTGTTGATGAATTCAACATCTGATTTAGGTAGTTTTTCCAACATGCGATCTTTGAGAAATTTTCGTTGCGGATTCCCCACAATGATTTGGGATAGATAGTCTTCTAAATCTGCTTTTGGGAAATCGTCTTTTTTGATACGCAATATATCTTCTTGAAATAGTGTCAATTCAGCTATACTAAATGGTTTTGCATTGTAGAAACTTTCTTTTTCAGTTGATCGCAATTCTGAAACTTTGATACGATCATAATCGCTTGCATAAGTATTTCGGACTCTGTGCATGCGAACTGCACTGTATGCACGATCGCTTCCATCTTTGGCATCTTTACACAAATCTTCCACCAAATCTGCGGTGTAATGCAATGGAAATTTTTGTTTGGTAAATGCTATTCCTGCGCTTGCAGTTAATCCTTTTCCTTTCGTAGCTTTGATACCTTTGGCATTTTCTTCAAAAGTTGTAATAAAGACTTTTGTAAAATCCAGCGCGTATTCCGCTTTGATGATAATCGTAATGTCATCGCCACCAATAATCACAGGACGAAACGGAATTTTTGGAGCTTCTGCTGCTGCTTCCAATACTATTGGAAAGGTTGTTTTAATGGCAGTTTCCAACGCATTGATGGTTGCCGTTTCGACTGCATTTGAAAATGCTTGTAATGCAGCACTATCAGCACTTTCTATAAGTTTTTCAATAAATTTTCCCAAGCCATTGGTATCAATGTGTACCAACGCGATATAGCTTTGTTCAGAAGCAATTTCTTCAAGGTCGATTGGGAAATTTGCGTGAATGCCTTTTAGCTTCCCTAACAACAACTGACCATCTTTATGTTGATGTTTTATTTTTGTGGCTAAATCAAGTTCTTTTTGAGTCTCAGTACTATTTGGATACGATTGAATCTTTCGTGTCCGTTGATTTCGCGCAACGCCCATACATGCCAACCGTGGATAGTAGACAGGTTGCTGTTTTTTGGTAGTGAGTTCTTTGTTCAAGGCTTTGATAGTCGCTGGCGTGATTTCTTTTGCTGCTTCCAACGTGTGAATAGCTTGGCAGAATTTTAATTCGGGATAGTTGAGTGTGATTTGCATAGAAAAGCTTGCATAGGCTTCTTTGAACGTATCCAACTCGCCATCAGCAATGGAAAAGACACAACGAATGTTTCCTGCGGCTTGTAACAGTATGGTTGCGTTTTGTGTAAAGTGTTGAAAATGCGCTTCAAATTCTGATTTACAGACCTTTTCCACAATTTCGCTCGCACCAATGATTTCTTTGAGTTTGTTGGTTTCAAAGATGTACGACTGAATGCTGTACACCGCAAAACCGTAATAGTATTTATGCATAATTTTTATGTTGAAGGTTCATAATCGTTTTATTTGAATATTAGACAGTTACAAGAACCTGAAATTTTCAAAGCGATTCCATACCGTGAGGAAGGTATATTGAGTCGTAGACTCATTCATGCAGCTTGTGCTGAACTTGATTCAGTATAGGCAGGAATCTCTTAGAAAGATGTTTTTATTTTTAACTTAATATAACTATGCCCGCCAAACGATCGAAACTGCAAGTTTTCACGGCGTTGTATGCCTGTCACTTTCAAAACATAAAAAGAAGAGAATTTGAATGCGATAAGGGTTTTCACGGCGTTGTATGCCAATCACTTTCAAAACTACTGATGTTTACGGTAACCCGAATCGTGGATTTGGTTTTCACGGCGTTGTATGCCAGTCACTTTCAAAAC
>CAYGPQ010000091.1:8059-18044 GCA_964351775.1 uncultured Kordia sp.
GGTTTTCACGGCGTTGTATGCCAGTCACTTTCAAAACCCGTAAATTTTCAATCACAACAATAACAAGGCTTTCAAAGCGTTTTTTCATTTCTATTTTGTCTATATTATGCAAAGGGTTAAATTTTTTATTTTTCTGGAAAATAATTTATCCAAGCGTTTTTGTCTTCTTTAATATCTTGCAAAACATCATTTAAAAATATTTTCACTCGTTTTTTCTGTGGATTTTTAAGTTCATCTGTTAGACATGTTTTATAGTTATCGGGAGGTGTAATTTTAATTGTTTCGATATTATCTCTGATATATTCTAACACCTTAATTAACTGCTGATTTAGGTTTTTAGGTTTTCCTATTTTGTTAAAAGCCTTTTTGGTTAACTCTGTAATCAGAACTGATTTTAAAGGTAATTCTTGTGTTTTCATTAATAATTTCAACAATGTGATGATCTTTATTTTTTCTAATGGATAATCTCCTAGATCTCTTTGCTTGTGAGGATTCATTTTTAGTTTTCCTTCATGTTCTGAAAATTTAGGATTCACATATAAATGGTATTCATTTCCTCCTTTTTTAAAATCGGTTCTTAAAGCTGGAACTACATCAATAATTTCCTTATTTCCGTCAATATTATAGATTAAACCAATAGAAACTCTCTGTTTTCTTACCTCAACCAAATCTGAATCAGAAAATTTATTATTTAGATAATTATATACAGTGTAATACATATTTTTTTCTTTCTTGAAACTCGTTTTTTTAAATTGAATTAGTATATCTAAATCAGAGTATCCACTTAAAGAAGTTCCTTGATCCGCAGATCCTTGATATCTTACTTTTCCTAATATGGAAAATATAAATTTTTCACTTACAGCTGATTTTATTCGTTTTCCCTTTTCAAGTACTTTATAATCAATTTCATCAGGCTCATAAGAGTCTAATACAGATTCTAAATACTTAATTACATCAGTTTCATTCGATATTTTTTCACCTGTAAAAGTGTATTGTAGATATTTGATAAACTTATAAATAGCTGCCCCAACAATTGCGACTAAGAATAAAAATATCAGTAGTGCTTTAATATTTAGACTTCGATCTGGAATTTCTTCTTGTTTTTTAGATTGCTGCATAGCTCGCGTTATCTTGAAATGGAGGTGTTGGTATTATTCTATTGGCAATTTCTTTAGACTTTTTAGGGTTTACAGCCTCATTTGGATATGCGTCTAAAACTAAAGAAGGTAATAGTCGTTGTGTTAAATCAGAGAATGTAAATCCATACGCTCTTTTATCAGTTTCGCCAGTGATTTCCACAATATTTTTGATGTCTGCATCAGTGAAACCAAGTTCAGTTAATGGTTCTTTTAAAACAGCTAATCTTTGTTCTTCATTTGGTCTATTAAATTTTAAGATATCAGCAGCTCTTCTCTTTATTGCTGGGTCTAAAGAATTCAAGCGATTCGTACACATGATGACTGCTGCTGGTAATTTGCCATTAGCAATTCTGTCAATTCCACGTATAAAAGCATTTACACCAGCTTTGTCTTCATGGTGCATTTGGTTACTTTCTCTTGATTGAGTCAAAGCATCAGCTTCGTCCACTAGAAGAATTACCGCACCTTTAGACTTACCTGAAGAATTCTTGAGTTTTCCAGCCTTTTCAATTGTGTAATCAAATGCTGTTGATATTAGTTTTGTCATCTCGCCAACATGACCTTGCCCTCTTGCGGATAAACTTAAAGGTAGTAAAGTGACATCTATTTTTTCTTGTCTGGCAACAGCATCACCAATACAGGTTGCCAATTCTGATTTACCTGACCCAACATCACCCTCTAAAATAACTAATGGAGGTCTTCTCAAAACAATATTAGATATAAGTTTTGCATCAGGATGGTATTTTTTAATCCAAGATTTAATTCCTTCAGGATTTATTAAAAGGCTTAATATTTTAGTCATACGACTTTTATGGTTATCTAATCCAACCAATGCGTTGAGTCTATCTTGAAATTCAAAATCTGGATATATAATTGCTTGTTCAAATAAACTTTCTGTTGATGGTCTTGTACTCATACTTAATATTTTTTAACGGTGAAACGATTTAGTGATTTGCTTCCAGAGGTATATGTCTTATCTTGTGACATATAACCATTAACACCTGGTTCTGCAGCTCCTGTTCTTTTAATAGGCAAATTGTTCTCGTATTCAATTTTATCTCCTTCACTTAAACTATCCCATGCTGGAGTATGAGTAAGAAAGCTGCGAAAAGTTGCTCCTTTTACATCAGCTCCTGGTTTTATTCTCCCAGGATCATCATCATCTCCTGATGTATTTGCGAGGTCTTTTGCTGTATACTGTATTGTGGGTTCAGTCCAATCTCCATCTTTTTGAAATCCGTACGTAACCGTATCTAAATAACCATCTTTAAGAAGCTCTACGATTTCGGCTTCATAATTGGCTATACGGCTATCTGATGGTTCATGGTAAAATCTTTGTATTCTTTTTAAATCCGTCGCTACTTTAGCTGCCAAATTCTTAGCATCAGAATACGAGAAAGTCTTATTAAATGTATAACTCATGAAATGTTTTTTAAATATGAAACGATAGACCAAATACTTTTTTCCAGTAGTAAATAGTATTTTCTTTTGTAGTAGCCACTAAAGCAGCATCAATGGCATCGCCTGCATCTATTGCAGCGTCAACGACCAAATCTGCCTGAGCGTCCGTATACAATTTTGCTGCATTATTTTCTTCATTGACTGGATCAATCATTTGAACTGGTTCTGAAAATGAGCCAATATCACTGTACGGATAGTAATCATCAAATGAAATCTGTTCTCTAAAGTCTTTGGTTGCTATATAGGTAAAAAAGCTTTGTAAGGCTTCTGGATAATCCGAAAAATCTTGACCATTATCTGCAAGTTTTGCAAATATTAGTTCGATCATAAAAGACTTGAACTTGAAATCAGGGTTTTCATTTTTCATATTTTTCGCCCAGTATTTTGCAAGTCTTATCACTTGAGCAAAATGAGTATTATTTTTTGTTTTCCTTGTCCTTATAAATTCTATATGATATGGTATATTGGTCTTTAAAAGCGAACCATCATCTTGACTTACGAGGTCACCATACCAATCGGGATCATCATAATAAAGGATTGGGACTATATCTACATCTAATCCACTTCCTCTGAAAGAAACTTGAACAGAGTATGTTTGAGGAACTACTTGATCTGGACTAAAATTAGGAAAAGCCTTTCGTAGTTTTTCTGCTAAATAATCTAACAACTCTTCTATACTAGATGGAGCATCATCTGCCTTGATATAACAACCAACATCAATATCACTAGTTGATTTTAAAGCAGTGCCTTTTGCAAGGCTTCCAGAAATAAGCATTCTTTTTAAGACAAAATCTGGATGTTCATTTAAGTAGTTTGTCAGTTTATCTCTTAGTCGGTTTGCTTGTGCTCGGTATTCTTTAGCTTTATCGCTTGGTAAATTAATTGTATTTACCGCCCAATTTGCTATGTCTCTATGTGAAACGTGTTCTCTTCCCATAATTTTAATGTGTTATTTTTATGAGTACAAGAACGCCACATTTTGGACGAAGATCAATACCTTGATGAAGGTATATTGAGTCTTTGACTCATTCCTGCGTAGGCAGGAATCTCTTGGATCGCTTCGCTTTTAGATCGAATGTTTTATTGGTGTTTGTTGTTTGTGGTATTGGATCAAGTTTTCAAATAGTTGCTACAAGAACCATTGAAACTAAGAGCTAGGTTTTAACGGCGTCAAATACCAATATTCCTAAAAAGACTTCTTTACTAATAACTCCAGCGCGCCAGCTGGCTACTTCGCTAAAAAGGGCTACCAGACCTTTTCTTTACGCTCGTCCCCAACGTCAAGTGCCAAGTACTTTCAAAACCCGTAAATTTTCAATCTCAACAATAGCAAGGGTTTTAAAGCGTTTTTATTATTAGATTCCTGCCTGCGCAGGAACAGAGTTTTGCCCATATTATGCAAAGGGTTCATTTTTGGAGAATTTTTCAAACTTGATAATTTCTTTAGTTAGCTATACAAATTTTGTAGTTTTAAGACATTCATAGCATTGGCATATACATGTGCATGAGAGTTTACATAGTCTAGCAAATACCTGTTTTTTAGGTTTCTGAAGCCTTGTTCATTTGATGGAAAGCGTTGATCACCTGAAAAATAAAGAAATCCAATTTTTAGTTTTAAAAATTCACCCGCAAAAATTAACATTTCTTTCCTGAATTCATCTTTATTATTCCCATGGTCTAACCAATGTCTGTTTTCAGCATCGCAATTGTCTAAAATGACCATGTCAAAGTCACTTATGTGCAAGCCTTTATTTTCTTTACTTTCTTCATTTTTTATATTAAGTACTGCTATTTTTGCTTGCTCAAAACTAAGAGACTTTATTCTTATATGCTCACAATTAAAAGCGACACCAGCTGTACTTTTTTCAAAAATTTGTTCCAAGGTGTCGTTTACGGGTGTTGTTGTTTCACTAATTAGTAATATTCTTGATTTTACTCGTAAATCTGTGTTTTCAATTTCCGTATTCAGAATACGTAAAAGAGTTTCCTTTTCTATTTTTTGTACTTGCTTGATTGAGTTATCATATTCTTCTTCCAAAGCAACTATATCCTTATTTATTTTTTGCTTTAAATACATCTTTAGATAATATCCAATACCAAAGAATGCAAATAAGCCCGAAATTAAACCTATTAGTAATCCTTGTGCGCCAAGTTTTGTAAAAAATAAATTATTAATATCATCTTTATTTTCAAGTGATTGTTCACGGTTATTCAAG
The DNA here is from genome assembly GCA_964351775.1 of uncultured Kordia sp. GTDB lineage: Bacteria > Bacteroidota > Bacteroidia > Flavobacteriales > Flavobacteriaceae > Kordia. Next base: position 12,876 of record CAYGPQ010000091.1, read on the forward strand.
ATGTCTTTTTGTAATGAGTTGATCTCTTTATCTATTTGTTGTTGAACATAAGATTCTGAGATATTAGAAGAATCTTTTACGACTTTAGTGTTTGTGCTGTCTTGTGCAATTAGTACTAATGAAAAACTAATAGCAAGTATAAAAAGTGTTTTTTTCATGGTTGTATTTTATTTGTGAGTGATATATTAATTAATGATTGTAAGGTATTTTTAGTTCTTCTAAAATTTCTACAAGCGCCACAACACTTACTGCAAAGTTTGCTCGATATCCTTCGTGATTCTCATGAATACCTGCATAATGAATTCCTAATACTTTTCCTGTTTTGAAATCAATTACGGGAGAACCTGAATTTCCTCCCCAAGTGGTACAATCGTGTCTGTAGATATATTTACTAGTTCCTGTTTGGCTGAAATATCCGGGAGCAAATTGTTTCTTACCAATAACACCGTTGAAGTATTTATTCTTTAATTTTTGATGATGTGGCTTGTTACATGCTGGATATCCAACTACATAAATTTCTTCTTTTAGGTTTGGTATCTCGTATGAAAGCTCTAAACCTTCAGGTAATAGTTCTTCCTTATAATTTTCTTGATCTACACGTAATAAAGCAATATCCAAATCACGCTCTTTTGCCCAGTATTCTATTTTTGTTATCTCGAATTCGTATTCTTTATTTGTAGTATGTTCTTCTTTGAAATCAATTCGAACATTATAACTATCACCCATCCAATCTTGTTTAAATACGAATTCACTTTCTTTTCTTTCAGCAAACTCATCTGCTACATGTCTATTAGTGACTATGATGTTTGTATTTTTGATTCGCCAACCTGTTCCAATGAAATCTGAATCGCCACCTTTTATTTCAATACGTCCAACAGACTGAATTACTTTAGAAATTATATCTATATTTTTTTCTATATGATCTTTCCATATCGTTGCTTTAGCAATATCTATTCTATCATTATTAATTAAGAGAACTGGACGATCTACTTCTTTTATAATACTTTGTTCGGCACGTTTGAATAAATCCATTTCTACTGATATATCTTCAATGGTAGAATTGAAAATCTTGTCAATAATTTCCACATCTTCTTTATCGGTGAGAAATTCTTGTAGACTTTTGAAGAAAGCTTCATCATTATTAATATCAATATGAAGCATGATTTCCCGAAAAATTTCTGGGTTGTCTTTATAACGATTCTTTAGGTTAGTTATGACATCAGAGGGAGATTTTGGTGTGTTCTCGCTTTCCGAAGCTTGTTGTGTTGATTCCATAATACTTGTTTTTAGTTGATGACAAGTACGTTATGATTTGTAGAAATGGCAATACCTTGTTGAAGGTATTTTCTTTTTAATAGATGTTAGATCGCTTTGCTGTTAGACTTGTTCCTGCGTAGGCAGGAATCTAATAGATCGCTTTGTTTTTTAGATGGAATGTTCTAACAATTAAAATAAGCGACAACCATTTTGTAACGTTCATTTTTGTCTTGACACAAAACCCTTCGGCTACGCTCAGGATAAACCAAGCCAAAAAAGTCAAGACGATCTATAGGAAATTGCTGCGCAACATTCGCTCATGCGCTGCATGCTTGAAGCTGCGCTTCGCAATTCCGCTTTTCGCTCATTATTTCTTAAGATCGCCAATTCGCATTACCTAGAAATATTTGAAATATAAGGTACTGTTTGTATAAGTAAAACCTACGCTATCAAAATGTTTTCAATGTTTTAACGGCATTAAATGTCAAGTACTTTTCAACTTCAATTTCAGCTTCAACTTCACTTTCAACTTCAATTTAAAAAGGCTCTACTCAAAATCGTATTTTTTACTCATTGCATAACTCAATAACGCATCTCTACCTTTGATGTCTAATTTTTCCATCATGTTTTTGCGATGTGTGGAAACCGTATGTTCACTGATGAATAATTCATCCGCAATTTCTTTCGTACTTAGTCCTTCGCCAATGAGTTCTAAGATTTGATTTTGTCGTTTGGTCAGTAATTTTTCCTGTTTTATATCCGTTGCTGAATTTTCTTTTTCTTGTGCAATGTTTGGGTCATAGTATTCTTTCCCCGCATGTACTGCCCGAATGGCATCTAAAAGTGTTTGTAAACCTGCATTTTTTAATAGATATCCTTTGGCACCAGCAGCTGTCATTTTATTCACAGCGCTGCGCTGTCCAAACATGGTGAACGCAATGACTTTTATATGAGGATATGTTGCTGTAATTACTTTTGTTGCCTCAATACCATTCATTTTTGGCATACGAATATCAGCAATTACAATGTCTACTTTTTTGTGCTTTAAAAGTTCTAACAAAGCGATTCCATCATTTACTTTGCCTACAATAGCAATGTCTTCTTCAAATCTAAAAAAGACATCTATTCCGTCTATAAGACTGTTGTGATCTTCTGCAATTACAATGTTTATCATAGTGGTATTTCGATTATAAATGTGGTTCCTTTCCCAATAACTGAGTCTATCGTTAGCTTTCCTTTTAACTCTTCGGCTTTTTTCTCTATGCTGTATAAACCTAATCCTTTTTCCTTTTCTAGTTGCGTTGTATCAAAGCCGATTCCATCATCTTCTACGATGATTGTTAAGGAATTTTCAGCCGCTGTGATGTCTACCGAAATTTCAGATGCTTGCGAATGTTTTATCGCATTGGTAATGAGTTCTGTGGTCATTCGACGCAAGTCATTTTCAATACCGATGTCAATAATATTAGCCGTTCCATGACTTTGCACTTCCACAGATAGTTGCTTGCTCTCATTCATGATAGCGGCAAAATCTTTAATAACGTCTACCCAATAGCCAGCATTTCGAGACGCGGATTCTTCCGTATGCGCCATATTCCGAACTTTTTGATAAGCTTCGTCTAATAGTTCTTTTGTTTTAGACAGTAAATTTTCTTCTTCTTGTTGAAAACGATCTTTGCTGACTTTGAGGTTTTCAAAACATTGCTGAATAGCCACAATCAAACTTCCTAAGTTGTCATGCAATTCTCCTGCAATCCGTTGTCGTTGCTTGTCTTTTTCTTCATTTCGAGCATCAATCGCTTCAATTTCTTTCTCTTTTTCGGCAATCTCTTTTTCTTTTTCAGCGAGCTGTTTTTTACTTCGATAGTATAAAACGAGTATAATACCTATGATGATGACAGCTATCAATGCTATAAAAAACAAGAAAGCACGATTCTTTTCTCTGATTCGTTCGGCATCCAATAGCAAATTTTTTTGAGATAATTCTACCGTTTCCAATAAGGTTAACATTGTATTTTGTTTGGAAAGATTCACACTATCTCTATACGCCACCATTTTTTGAAAATACATAAAAGCGGAATCGATATTTCCTAAACTTTCATGATTTAGTGATAAATAGTGATAAAGCCCACTTTTTCTATTAAAAACGTTCTCCTTTATGGGTAATTTTTCAGCTTCTTTCAGTAATTCAATCGCTTCGTTATAGTTCCCTTGAAGTTGAAAACCATAAGCTTTGGTTCGTAAAGCAGATTGTAAACGATCGGGCGAATTCATGAGTTTTGCATACTTCATCATACTATCTGCATACATTGCTGCTTTTTCAAGATCGTTTCCTCTAAATTGATAATAGGATGCTTTGTAATTATGAAATCTATATTTAGCAGGAATCGTTCCGACTGCATTCATATATTCTGCAGCTTTTTGCAGATGGAACTTTATGTCTTCTTCCATTAGTTCACTATCCTCCAATCTACTTAGAACCAAATGCGCTTTTAATAATTGTAACGTATCTTGAAGCTTCTCTGCATTTTTAAAGTATTCTTTTGCATAATAATTGCCATCATAGTTCAGAAATTCTTGAGAACTTAAGGTGTAATACAAATCGTAATTGACTTCATTCGCCATTTTTTCATTTCCAGAAGCCTCAAATAATTTTTGCGCTTTCAGTTTTAATTGATAGGCTTTTTCTTCTTGATTGTTATAGCGATAGATATCTCCAAGCACATAATAATACCAAGCTTTGTATTGTGGATTGAGTACTGTGGTATCTACTTTTTTTAAGGTTAAAAAAGCTTTTTTAAAATTGCGCTGATCGGTATACAGTTTTCCATAGTAATACCAATAGTAAGTACTATCATTATGGAAGGCAAGTAGTTCATTTAGTTCTCGTTCAACATTTGTGTATTGTTTATTGGTTAACAGAGAATCTAATCGGGTTACTTGCGCAAAAGCGTACTTAGACAAGAATAAGCAGTATAACAAAAGTAGGTATTTCATGGTTTTAATTTTGATGTAGTAATTTACGACATTATTATGGGATCTATCACACCACCACCAGCAGTTTTTGGTTCTTCATTTACTTGAATTTGTATCGGCTTTCCAGCAATAAAGTGTTGGAGTATTTCCAAATCATAGATAAATTTATCGGTATCTGCATTGAATGATACGTGATGTTGCACATAAAAACGATAGATATTTGTATGCCACTCATCAAAATCCTCATCATGTAATGTGATGGCAAATATCTTTTTTAAGGGAAATTCTGTATTTTCAAAAACGGAATCTAACGCTAGTGTATTTTCATCCCATTTAGTATTATCTGCTTCCAATTTACTGCGATCCGTTGGATGTCCGTGACTGTATACAACTAATATACATGGAATTGTCTTTGTAGAAATGTCATAACAATTTTTGAGTTTTAAATTGTAATCATTACCAGATTCCGACAAGGTAACTTCTGGAATATCTGTATACATTTTAATTTCGTTGTTTTGAGTACTATACGTTCCTCTTGTGTAAAATGTTTGCTTGTGTGCTGTTCCCATTGTTTTTGAATTTTAAGTTTTAGTTAAATGAATAATTTTAGGATGTTTCAAAACTATGCGGAAACAACAAGCAAAAACATACCTTGATGAAGGTAGTTTTTAAAAGTAATAAAACGAAGTTTCTAAATATACCTTTCTCAAGGTATTGCATACATTTTAAAGTATCACTTTATTGCAATTGTAAAATCAAAGTAGTAGCAGAAATTGAAGTTGAAGTTGAAGTTGAAGTTGAAGTTGAAACTGAAAGTACCTGGCATTTAACGCCGTGAAAACCCGCACACACATAACTAGTTAACCCACTATCAGGTTTATAAAGTACTTGGCATTTAACGTTGGGGACGAGCGTTAAAAAAAGGTATGGTATACC